>VRUH01000002.1:58773-89988 GCA_019456185.1 Candidatus Glassbacteria bacterium
CGGCCTCTCCGAACGGAGAGGAAGAGGACCAGGCTGTGAACCTGGAACTGATCGGCCGGACCGGTACAGCTGAGTCCACGGCCGGGCTGCCGGCAGCTATCCCCACCGGTACGCTGGAAAAACTGAGCCTGGGCGGCGAGGAACAGGACGGGGACAGTGACGCCGCAGAGGCTCGACTTGCCGGGTTCCCGCCGGGCAGCACCCTGGCTCCCCTGCTGGCACGAGGCAAGCCGGTCGGGCTGCTGGTGCTGGGTCCGCGCCAGGATGGCGAGCGCTACAACCGCCGCGACCGAATTTTCCTGGAGACCTGCGCTGAGCAGGCCGCGGTGGCGATGGAAAACGCCCGGCTCTACGAAGAAGAGACCGAGAAGGAGCGACTTCAGCAGGAGTTGGACACCGCGCGCCGGATGCAGATGGCGATCCTGCCCGAGCGCAAACCGGAGATACCGGGGATCGACTTTTTCGCCTACCTCAGTCCGGCCACGGAAGTGGGTGGCGATTATTTCGACTACAAGCTGCTTGACGACGGCAAGCTGGTGTTCATCGTGGGCGACGTCAGCGGCCACGGGGTCAGCGCCGGCACCCTGGTCCTGATGTCCAAAAGCTGTATTTTCAACCAGTTGCGCACCAACCACGAGGTGGAGCAGGTGATGGTTGCGATGAACGAAATGGTTTACGGCGCACTTGCCGAGCGTCTGTTGATGACTTTCTGCTACGTGATTTTCGACCCGGCCGCCGGACGGCTGATCTACTCGATCGCCGGCCACCCGTTCCCCTACCATTACCGGGCCGCCGAGGGGACGATGAACGAGCTTGACATCTCAGCCTACCCCCTCGGCGTCACCCGCAAGACCAGCTACCAGACAGCGGAAGTCGATTTTGCGCCGGGCGATGTGTTCGTCTTCTATTCCGACGGGATCGTGGAAGCGATGAATCCCGAAAAAGAGCAGTGGGGATTCGAGCGGTTTGAACAGGTGATCAGAGCAGGAGTCGATCAGGACGCCGAATCCCTCTCTGCCAGTATCCTGCGTGAGTTCGACACTTTCCGTCACGACGTGCCCGAGGACGACGACGTTACCCTTGTGACGATCAAGATCAAATGAAAAACCGGGGCGACATAAGCCAACTGAACCTGGGCGCCGCCCTCGAGCAGCTCGAGCAGCTCTGCCGCTCGTTCGACAGGGTGCCCGGACCGCACTCCGTCTTCCCGTCGGCCCTGGCAGTCGCCGGGAAAATCTGCGGACAGGTAACCCTGCAGGGTTACCTGTATGATACGGGCAGCGGCACGCTCGAGCCGTCCGGCGAGGAGCAAGGCCAGCCGCTGAAGCCACTGACCCTGCCGAATCATCTTTTTAAAACCCTCTCGGGCGAAAACAGGCGGCTGGCCTGGGAGCCGTTCGAGCTGGACAGCCTGGGCCAGTCGCACCCGTGGTGGAGGTTCTACGAACTAAACCGCAAGGCAATCGAGGCCAACCGGATCGCGGCGTTCTTCCCGCTCACCTCGGCCCGGGAAGTCCTGGGCCTGGTGGCTCTGGAACGCTCCGACTGGCAGCGTCTCGGGGAGCTCAACCTGATTAAGCTGCTTAAGCTGGCGGTTTCACAGATTGCGCTGGGGCTGTCGCATCTGGAGCTGGTGAACACGGTCCGCCGCACGAGTTTCCAGAGCAGGCTCAAGGCTCTTGAGTTGGAAACCTTACAGGATGTCGGCGCGGCGTTTTCCGGCAGCCTCGACCTCGACCAGCTCACCGGAGACCTGCTGGTCCGGCTGATCTCGATCCTGAATATCAACCGCGCGGCGTTGCTGCTGGACCGTGCGCCGGACCGGGGCGGCGATGGCGGGGATTTCCGGCCGGAGGTGGTCGAGAGTTTCGGTTTCGAGGAAGTCGGCGATGACCTGGCCGGCCTGCTGAAACACTGCGGAGACGCCTCGGCGAATCTGTTGCAGAATTCCCCGACCGTGATCAACGATCCCTCGCTGGCCTCCACCCTGGGCTGCCGCAACCTGATGGTTGTGCCGGTCCAGTACAAGGGACAGCTGCTGGGCGCGATCCTGGTCGGCGACAAGGAGAGCCGCAGCGAGGAAAATCCCTCGTTCGATGACGACGACCTGAAGCTGCTGAGCTCGATGGCAGGCCAGGCGGGGGCCGCGATTTCCAATGCCCGGTTGTACAGCGACGTGCTGCGGATGAAAAACTTCAACGAGAATATCCTGACCAGCATCGCCAGCGGCGTGATCACTACCGACGGCACGGGACGGGTGGCGAGCTTCAACGAATCCGCCTCGAGGATATTCGCCCTGCCGGCGGTCAATGCCATCGGCAAGCCGTTGCGCGAGCTGTTGACGGGTATGAACCTGGAGGACCTGGCCGAGGAGCTTTCCGAGGTGACCCGGACCGGAGAATCGTTCCAGGAAATGAATATCACGGGTAAAGATTTCAACGGGGTCCAGGTTGTGCTCAACCTGAGCGCGACCCCGTTCAGCGGAAGCGGTGATGCCGAGTCACAGGGCAAAAGCGAGGGACTGGTGGTTTCGGTGGAGAATATCAGCGAGGGAGCCAGGGTCAAGGACACGCTGCGGCGCTACGTGAGCTCGAACGTGGTGGACATGGTGCTGGAAGAGGGTTATGAGCTTGTGCTGGGCGGCAAGCTCTGCGAGGTTACGGTCCTGTTCGCCGACATTCGTGGATTCACAAGCCTCAGCGAACGCCAGAGCCCACAGGATGTGGTCGAGTTGCTGAACAGTTATTTCGACTTGATAATCGATGTGGTTTTCCGCTACAATGGAACAGTTGACAAAATTGTCGGAGATGAGATAATGGTCCTGTTCGGCGCTCCGTTCCAGCTCGACGACGATACAGAGCGGGCGGTACGCTGCGCCGGGGAAATGCTGAAAACCCTGGAAGATTTCAACAGGCAGCGTGAAACCGGCGGCCTGTCGCCGCTGAGTATCGGGATCGGCCTTAACAGGGGCAACGTTATCAGCGGGAATATCGGCTCGTCCAAACACATGGACTATACGGTTATCGGCGATGCGGTCAACCTGGCCAGCCGGCTGGTTGACAGGGCGGAACCGGGCCAGATACTGCTGACCCGCAGTGTTGCCGACAGCCTCGACAGCGGTTTTGCATGCCGGCGGATCGGCGAAATCAGTGTCAGGGGTAAGCAGAAGCCGGTTGAAGTATTTGAAATAGCAGGCGATAAGGAATGAGTGTGAGCGATTCCAGAACTTATACGTTCGACCGGGTAGAGCGGATGAGTATCCCGGCCGAGTATAACCGTGAACTCGAGGTGGCCGACCGTGCGGTGGAGCTGGCGCTGAGTGTCGGTCTGGATGCGATTGAAGCCGACGAGGTCCGTCTGGCGGTGATCGAGGCGGTGATCAACGCAATCGAACACGGCCGCAGCGACGAGGGCCGGGTGCACGTTTCGTTCTCCACTGCCAGCCGGCCGGCCAGGCTCGCCGTCACGGTCGGAGACAGCGGCGGCGGTTTCGACCCGGCGGATGTCAAGATACCGGATATCGCGGAAAAAATCGGCACCAGTCAGCGCAAGCGCGGTTGGGGCCTAAAACTGATGCGCAGCCTGATGGACGAGGTGGTGATCGACAGCAGCGAGCAAGGCACGCGCGTTACCCTGATCAAACAGAGCAAAAAAGCTCCACGCGATTGAAACACACTGCAAGCGCGAAGTTTAACCGGAGCCGACAATTGACTTTTACATCTACCCGGTCTACATTTATTGCTGAGACCCAGTCCCAGGGCGCCGCAACTCTCGCCCGCCGGTTCAGGCCAGGCCGCCGTTTAAGGGGCGATAACCCAGTTTCTACGGAGTAGCGCGATGCCGGATAATTTTGAAGTCAACGTACAGCGGGAACCCACCCACGCAATCCTCCGCACGGAAGGATATATCAACAACACCGGCGGAGAAAAAATAGCCCAGGAGTGCTATAAGCTGCTGGACGAGGGTGTGAAGACGTTTATTCTCAACCTCGCCAATTCTCCAATTGTCAACAGCGTGGGTATCGCCGTTCTGATCGAACTGATCGAACGGGTGAAAGAAGACGGCGACAAGGTTATTTTCTGCAACTGCACGCCGGTTATCGCCAAGACATTCAAGATCATGGGTCTTACCCAGTACGCCGAGTTATATGAAAATGAAAAAGAAGCCCTTGCGAAAATTCGCTAGTAGCCTGCTGGCTGCCCTGATGGTGACGGTGTACTCCGCGGGGCCCTCCGGCGCGGTATTCGACCAGTCGACCCTGGATGGCCGTCACTACATCAACATTATCTTTATCCTCGACTGTTCGGCCAGCATGAACAAAATCATCGGGCCGGTTCGTAAAATCGATATCGCCAAGAAGACGGTCGAGACGATCCTGAAAAACCTGGCCATTGAAAGCCATCAGGCCGGCTCGATGGACACGGGCCTGCGCGTGTTCGGCTCTAAATTCTACAAGTGGAAGAAGAACTGCGACGACACCACGCTGGAAATTCCGCTGGGTGATGTCGAAGACACGATGAACCCGATCCTGCTCAAGGTCCAGAGTGTCATCGCCAAGGGCCAGAGTTCGCTGGCGCTGACCATGGATGCGCTCACCGGCGATTTCCCCGAAGCCGACGACCAGTGCAGCTTCATTGTCGTTGTCTCCGACGGTGACGAGTCGTGCGGCGGCAATCCCTGCCTGGCGGTCGAACAGCTTGTCAGCACCAGCCAGGGAGTGTCGGTGAATACCCTGGGCGTGGAAACCGGTCCCGCCGGATACGACAATCTAAACTGTATGGCCGAGGCCGGGAACGGACTCTATTTCGACAGCAAGGACGTCGAAGAGTTTGTCCTGTTTCTCAAGCAGTGCAACGAGACTATCCAGCGCAACAGGCAGAGGATGGCCGAGGAAGAAGTCGATACAACCATAATCGTCCAGCGGGACATTACCGAGAACATGACCGAGTACAAGGTTGAAAATCAGATGCCGCTTTATCCGGACCGTGACGAGCGCTTCGGCGCAGTGGACACGCTGACTCCAGAGGACAAGGTGTTCATGATTTCCAGCCGCGGTCTCTGGATTGAGGTATTTGCGCCGGAAAAACAAATCTCGGGCTGGATCCTGGCCAAGACAGGCGGGGCCGCTTACTCGGTGACCGTTACCGATGATAAAACGCCGCTCTACGTGGAAAAAAGCCCGTCCAGCGAGGTAGTTTCCTACCTGGACGCCGGCGCCCAGTTGACCGTGCTCAAGCGGGAAGGCGCCTGGTATCACGTGTTCAACTCCAATACAAACATCCGGGGCTGGGTAATCGCATTCAACGTTGCCGAAAACTGACCCCGGCAGTCTCCTCACAAACTTAACCTGCGAACAGGCCGATGGCGGGTGTGGCGAAAAAATTTACCCGCGGTGAAGTGATAATCGCCGAGGGATCGGTTGGGACCAACGTTTATATCGTCCGCTCCGGCCGGGTCGAAGTGTTCAAGAACAGCCCCGGCGGCGCGGTCCAGCTCGCCACGCTCGGGGCCAACGAAGTTTTCGGCGAGATGAGCCTGATCGACGAACGGTTCAGCCGCCGCACCGCCAGCGTCCGGGCCCTGGAGGACAGCGAAATCATCATCCTCGACCGCGACGGGTTCGACAGCTACCTCAAAGGCACCTCTGCCGGCATTTCCAACCTGATCAAGCGCCTCTCCAGCCGGCTGAGAGAAACCAACGATATTATCTGCCACGCCGGTTTCGACCCTCAGAACCTGCCGAAGGCGATCAAAATGACCCAGGCCGATGAGGGCGGGGGACGGTTGACCGATGACCAGATGGCCGAGGCTGTCGACGCCGCGGTGGACCTTCAGCTCCTGCCTAAAAAATTCCGCAAGGGACAGACCCTGATCCGCGAGGCGGCCGAGGCGATGAGTATTTTCCTGCTGAAAAGCGGAACCGTGAGGGTCTCGAAAACAGTCAGCGGCGAAGAGGTCGAGATTGACGACCTGACTGTCAACGAGGTGTTCGGCGAGATCAGCGCGTTCGACGATGGCGTGAGGTTTTTCACCGTCAAGGCGCTGGAAGACGGTGAGGCGGTGGTTTTCAGCAAGAAACAGATGGACGAGATGCTGCGCAAGGCTCCCCTGGAGCTGTTCCTGATCCTGGACTGCGTCGTGATGAAACTCAAGCGCACCTCGCTGCGGTTCCTCGAATCGCTGGAGAAAGAAATTGCGCTCAAAAAAGAAGCCGCCGGCCTGGGAGAAAAACTGGACAGTGTCAAGCTGGAAAATACGGCCCTGCAGAACGAGGTAACCGAACTGTCCGGCAAGCTTGAAAAGCTCACGCAGCAACTTCGCAAACTCCAGCCGCAGCAGCCCGGCGGCTGATACACCGCATAAGTCACGCCGAGATATCCCTCCAGCAAGCTGTGAGTCATTGGATGAACACGAGCCAAAATTATCCGATCCGTCCGCCGCTGCTGCGCAAGGGCGATACTGTCGGCCTGGTGGCTCCGGCCAGCCCGCTGATCGATCTGCGGGATATCTCCAGGGCGAAAAAAGTGCTGGCAGGACTGGGGTTCCGGGTGGTCGAGGGCAGGTATATCCGCCGGCGGCACGGGTTCCTTGCCGGTGCAGACAGCGAAAGAACAGCGGATATCCATCGTATGTTCGAAAACAGGTCTGTCAACGCAGTGATGGCTCTTCGCGGCGGCTACGGGAGCGCCAGGATACTCGACAGCCTGGACTGGGAACTGATCCGGTCCAATCCGAAAGTGCTGGTGGGCCACAGCGACCTGACCGCCCTGCTCAATGCCGTTCATCAGCGCACCGGCCTGGTGACATTCTGGGGGCCGCAGGCGGGTTACGACCTCGGCCGCTGCCCGTCGCCGTTCAAGACAAGGCACCTCCTGTCCGTAATCGGCAGGGCACAGGCCCCGCTTCCCCTGCCCTCTTCTCCCCCGTCACCGCGAAGGAAGCTCAAAGTTCTTAGCGGCGGCCGCGCGGAGGGAAGATTGACCGGAGGCAACCTCAGCATAATCACCAGCCTGCTGGGCACACCTTACGAGATCGACACGTCCGGCCGGATATTTTTTTTCGAGGATGTGGACGAGGAACCGTACAAGATTGACCGGATGCTGAATCAACTGGCCCAGGCCGGGAAACTCCGCGAGGCGGCCGGGGTTATCGTGGGCCGCTGCGTGGACTGCGAATCATCGGGCCGGATGAAACGCTCGTTCAGGCTGGCCGACGTCCTGGAACACTGGCTGGCCCCGCTGGGCAAACCGGCAATCTACGGCCTGCCTGTGGGTCACGAGCAAGATAAGCTGACCCTGCCGATTGGGGTCAAAGCTCTGCTGGAAGCAGGCGATACAACGGGTGTCACCCTGCTGGAACCCTCGGTGACAGCTGACGGCGGGCACGCGGGCTGAAGCGTGAGTCTTCCGGATCAGATATACGGTTTTATCTTGTCCCTGATCCGCTCGTAGTTGCACGGCTTGATCAGGTAATCGTTTGCCCCCGCCCTGCTGATCTGCTTCAGCAGCACGGTGCTGTTCAATTCGCTCATCATGATCACCGGAGTCTCAGCTGTCTTCTCGTTAGTTCGCAATGTTTTCAACGCCTCCATCCCGTTGACCAGCGGCATCCGCAGATCGAGCAGAATCACGTCCGGCACCTCCAGGGCTGCCGCGGAAAGCAGGGCCTTGCCGTTGTAGACCGCGGTCGCCTTGAAACCTTCGCGAATCAGCCGCGCGCAGACAGACTGGCAGAACTTGATATCGTCGTCGGCAACCAGGATCCTGATCCCCTCCTCGCGCCGCGCGATTTTCTGGCGGGCAAGCTGCACGTTGCGCTTGATCGGTTCCGCCTTGTCCTTCTCGATAACTTTCAACAAGTTTTTCAAATCGAGCTGCCCCTGGCCGATCTCGCCGATCAGCCACGCCGCGCTGGCTTTCATTTTGTCGTCGGTCGAAATCAGCATCTCCTCCAGCGACTCCTGGATATCCTTATGGCCGAAATTCCAGATTGCTTTCAGCGTGTTGGCCCGTACCCGGTTGTCCTTGTCGTATTTGTATTTCATCAGGATGCCCAGTACGTTGCGGTTGCCGGTGGCTTCCAGCGACTCGATCACGTTGGCGCGCACGCGGGCGCTTTTGTCGTTGAGCATCTTCATCAGCAGGCTGCTCTCGTGCTGGTCCAGCATCTCGGCTATCATTTTCACCGCTGTCGCGCGCACGTTATCGTCCTCGTCGATGATGATATCCCCCAGGGTCCTCGCAGTGAAATCCTTGTCCTCCCGGATCAGGATATCGAATATTTTCTGGATCGTGGCTGGATTGCTGATCTCCATGTTCTTCAGATAAGAGAAGCGTTTGTCCAGGCCGACCACGAAATCGATCAACTTCTGTTTCTGCTTAATTCCCAGAATCGGAGTTTCTTCGTTTTCCCTGAGCAGGCGCAGGATGATTTTGATCGTGGTGTTGCGGGCCAGATTCCGCAGGAATTCGCTGCGGTACTGCGAGAGCGGCAGGATATCTTTCAGAGTGTCCAGTCCCCCGGCATACGCAAGCTCCTTGAGCGGCTTTATCTTCTTCGAATCGGGCATATCTTTCAGCTGGGCCGCCAGCAGTTCGGCCCGCTTTACCGGATCCGTGATTTTCGACAGGTCGATTTTTACCGGTTTAGCTTTTGCCCCGTCTTTCTCCTCCGTATCATCGGCGGCACCCTGCTTTTTCTTTTCAGCTCCGCTTCCGGCAGCTTCACCGCCTTCTTCGCGCCTCCCCGCCATCACCTTGCCTAGAGTCTCCTCCAGCTCGCTCACTTCCTGCCTCACGCTCTCCATCACGTCCATGGCCCTGTTTTCTATCGCCCTGTTCCTCAGCGCATTGATCTCGACATAGTAGTACAGACACTGAGTCAGACGTATGATATTGTCGTTGTATGATTTAACCATATTGCTCTGGTAATCCAGTTTCTCTTTCCTGCGGTAATCATCGAGTTCTCCCGCCATCTTTTCAATCTCTTCCTCCAGCAGGTTATTGCTCGACAGCCTCAGCACCAGGAGGTTCATCATGCCCTCGTCAAAACTCCTGCCGGCCGCGGGAGGACCGGTATCCCCCTTCCCGCCTTCAGTATCAGTTGCCGCCTGCCTGCACTCGTCGATCTGCTGACGGAAAGTTGCAACCAGCTTGGCCTGTTCCTGTTGCTCCCCGGACAATTTTCCGTCCTGTGGCTCCGGTACCTGCAGCAGGTCTACAAGTTTAGCCGCCATATCTATATCTATTGCCTCGAGCCACTGCTTACGGTTTTTCAGGGCTTCTTTATGGCCGGCGTTCAAAAACATGATGCGCTTGTATACCAGCGATTCACGCACTTTTTCGATCTCAACGCGGTAGTAATCCGTAAATTTTTCGAGAACTCCCGCCTGCTCCCGGTTCTCGCCCCCGCTGTCGTAAACTTCATCCAGAACTTTTCTGACCTGGTCCAGCGGCGAATGTCCCTCGGCGATCCCGATTATCCGCCGCGCGATACCCTTGAGCATTTCGCAGAGGACAATCTGCCGTTTCAGGGTGTCGATTGTATCCCCGTGGTTGATCTGGTCCTCGAGACGCTGGCTGAGCGAGGCCTTTTTGTTCTGGTCCAGGGTGTTGCGCTCCTGGTTAAGCAGGCTGAACTCGTGGAGCCAGGCGAAAAAGTTCAGCAGGATATCCTGATCGGACAGGAATTCCTCGAATCGGGCCTTGACCTCCTCAAGCGCATCGCCGGTCATGCTCGGGTCGTGGAACGTGCTCCGCAGGAAGAGCTGCACAAAATACCGGTTAAAGATACCGATGTCGGCGGCGAACAACTGCTCCAGCGCATCGATCTTGTGCTGGAAGTATTGCTCCTGATTCACCTGATTGTCTCCGGCGCTGCGGGACAGTTCGCTCTGGACGCTGTCCATCAACTGAAATGCGCCGATTATCGTCTCGCCGCGGCTGGTGCTTTCGGCGTGCAGATTTTTGCGGGGGGTTAGAAAATACTGATTGAAGCGCGAGTCCTTTTTCACGTTGTCGTACCTGCCGGTAAAAACATACTGGATTTCCTGATCGAGTTTGCCCATATCCTCTCCCGGATTCAGTTTCCGCAGGGAGGATACTTTCGATTCCAGGAAAAGCTGGGCGTCCCGGCCCGGATTGACCCGCAGCGCAAATTGCATAATTAATCCATGGACTTAATTAAGGTTTCCAAGAAGAAATAAAAATACATAAATCGCTGAAACAAGGCAATTCATTTCAATACCGGTCCATAACCGTGCTAAAGTGTTGACACGAATCCATTCAAACTATAAAATGTTAGCACGGGAACAGAGTTTGCATAATGATTTGCCGGTGTCAGGAGCAAATATGTCCATCACGATGAAAAATACACTCAGCGGTATCCGGTGGCCTCATCATTGGATCTGGCGTGGGCTTCACTGCCACGCTCATGGACAACTGCGCCCGCAAAGATAGCTATGACCGAGACCTTAGTGTAAGCCGCGGGCACTCCCCTTGTGACCGCGGCTTTTTTAGTTTATACCCCGTCCGCGCTTATTTTGGTTCCGCGCGGATGATGGAGAATGAAAGATGACGAAAATACGACCTGCGGAAGAAATGTTCCTCGAAGTGGCCCGGCCGGGTACGATTGTGCCGGTTGTCGCTGAACTTTACACGGATACGGAAACCCCGATCAGCGTTTTCAAAAAACTGTGCGAGCCGAACGACTACGCTTTCCTGCTGGAGAGCGTGGAGATGGAAGAGAAAATCGGCCGCTACAGCTTCCTGGGCCTGGCCACCTGCACGGTTATCCGCGCCCGCGGCGACAGGATCGAACAGGTCACCGACGGCGAGCTTACGGTTTCCCGGGGCAACCCGGTCGAGTATCTCAAGGAATATATCGGCCGCTACAAACCGGTTCCCCTGCCCGGACTGCCTCCGTTCCAGTGCGGTGTAGTCGGCTATTTTTCCTACGATACGATCCGCTATTTCGAAGATATCCCCTGCACCAAGCCCGACCCCCTCCAGTTGCCCGACTGCTACCTGATGGTGGCCGACCAGATGATCGTTTTCGACCATATCAAGCACACCCTGACAGTGATCAAGAACGCTTTTATCGAGGAAGGTGATGATCCCGTTCAGGAATACAGGCGGGCCTGCGAAAAAGTGGAGTGGCTGGTGCGGAGAATCAACGAGATTGTGCTCGTGCCCCAGAATATCGGTTCGAGAACCGGTTCGGAGCTGCCGGAGATAAGCTCGAACACCACCCGCGAGGAATACGAGCGCATGGTGGTCCGGGCCAAGGAGTATATCCACGCCGGCGATATCTTTCAGGTGGTTCTCTCGCACCGGCTGTCCACCAGGCTGAGTTGCGACCCGTTCGACCTCTATCGTGCACTGCGGCGGGTGAATCCCTCGCCCTACATGTTCTACCTCAAGTTCGGCGACCTCAAGGTGGCCGGATCGAGCCCGGAAGTGCTGGTGCGGGTCCAGGACGGCGTGGTTACCTCCCGTCCGCTGGCCGGCACCCGTCCCCGCGGAGCCGATGAGGCCGAGGACCAGCGCCTGGAGCAGGAACTGCTGGCCGATCCCAAGGAGCGCGCCGAGCACGTGATGCTGGTCGATCTGGGGCGCAACGATCTCGGCAGGGTCTGCGAATACGGCTCCGTGCGGGTCACCGAGCAGATGAAAATCGAACGCTACAGCCACGTAATGCATATCGTCAGCAACGTGGAGGGCGACATGCGCAAAGGAGTCAACGCGCTCGATGTGCTGGGGGCCTGTTTCCCGGCGGGTACTGTCAGCGGAGCGCCTAAGGTGCGCGCCATGGAGATAATCGACGAGCTCGAGAAAGAGGAACGCGGGATCTATGCGGGCGCGGCGGGATATATCGATTTCAGCGGCAACCTGGATACCTGTATCGCGATCCGCACAATCGTGATCAAGGACAACGTTGCCTATATCCAGGCCGGCGCAGGGATCGTAGCCGACAGCGATCCTGCAAGCGAATATCAGGAAACGATTAACAAGGCCACCGCCCTGCTCAAGGCGGTCGAACAGAGTGGAGAGTTCCTATGATTCTGGTCATTGACAACTATGACAGCTTTACCTATAATCTCGTCCAGTATCTGGGCGAACTCGGGGCCGAATTGGAAGTCCGGCGTAACGACAGGATTACGGTCGCGCAGGTTGAATCGTTGCGGCCGGAGAGCATAATCATCTCGCCGGGTCCCGGCACGCCTGATGATGCGGGTATCTCGCTCGATCTGCTCGACCGGTTGGGCCGGGATGTCCCCTTCCTCGGAGTCTGCCTCGGTCATCAGTGTATCGGTCAGGTCTACGGTGGCCGGGTGGTCGGAGCGCCCTCACTCATGCACGGAAAAACCAGCATGATCAGCCACTGCGGGTCGGACCTTTACCGCGACGTGCCCAGCCCGTTCGAAGCCACCCGGTATCACAGTCTGATTGTCGCCGAGGAGGGGCTGCCGGAGTGTCTGGAGATTACCGCGCGCACCGGGGACGGTGTGATCATGGGACTCCGCCACCGGGAATTCCCGGTCGAGGGCGTGCAGTTTCACCCCGAGTCTATCCTGACTTTCGAGGGTAAAAAGCTGCTGGGTAATTTCCTGAGCAGGCTGGAGATGAGGTAAATGAACGGCCTGCCTGATTTCGCCAGGATCAGGGAAACTGTCGGCCCGCCGGGAGCGCGCTGGGTCTGCGTGTTCGGCACCAGCGACCCTGCCGAGAAGCAAAGCACGGAGCAGGCACGGACCCTGGGCCGACTGCTGGCCGAGCGGGGCTGGGTGGTGGTCACGGGCGGGTATACGGCCGTGATGGAGGGCGCCAACCGGGGTGCCAGGGAGGCCGGCGGATTCAGTGTCGGTGTGGGCTGCCGGTTGTTCAGCAGAGAGCCGAACTGCTACCTCGACGAGTTGATCTGGACCGGGAACCTGCTGATGCGGCTCGAAACTCTGCTTCATCTCGGCGACGGTTACGTGGCCTGCAAGGGCGGGACCGGAACCCTGGCCGAGATCGCTGTCGCCTGGGAATATATCAACAAGAAGATCCTCCCGCCCCGTCCGCTGGTGCTGCTGGGCGAATTCTGGAGCAGACTGCCGGAGATCCTCAGCGATCAGGCCGCTGCGCCGGGTGTCAGTCCGGGCCGGGCCGGCAAGACAATCGCCACGGCCGAAACCTGTGAACGGGCGGTGGAGCTGCTGGCCGACGGGTTCGAGCGGCTGGAGCGGGAAAACTGAATGCTGCAACATGACCACCCTTGCCGGGAGAGTCAGCGATGATTGTCGATGCTATACGCCTGGTAGTCGACGGCACGGATCTCAGCGCCGAACAGGCGCGCGAGGCGATGAACGAGATCATGGAAGGCAGCGCCCTGCCGTCGCAGATCGGAGCGTTCCTCACCGCCCTGCGGATGAAGGGCGAAACTGTCGAGGAAATAACTGCGTTCGCCGGGGTGATGCGCGACAAAGTCCGCCGGGTCTCGCCGGGCCGCCACGCCGAGCTGCTCGATACCTGCGGCACCGGCGGTGACGGGTCCGGAAGTTTCAATATCAGCACCGCCGCAGCGTTTGTGGCGGCCGGCGCGGATGTTCCGGTGGCCAAGCACGGCAACCGTTCGGTTTCCAGCAGCTGCGGCAGCGCCGATGTGCTTCGTGAGCTGGGAGTGAATATCGAGGCTCCGCCGGAGGTTGTGGAACGCTCTCTGGACCAGGCCGGAATCTGTTTTATTTTCGCCCCGCTGTTCCACCCGGCGATGAAACACGCTATCGGCCCGCGCCGCGAGATGGGAATCCGGACGGTGTTCAACGTCCTCGGGCCTCTGACCAATCCCGCCGGCGCATGTTGCCAGCTGCTGGGCGTATACGATGAAGCGCTGACCGACAAGCTGGCGGGAGTCCTGGCCGGACTGGGCAGCCGCAAGGCCTACGTGGTCCACGGTCATGACGGGCTGGACGAGATCTCGCTGGCCGGGCCGACCACCGTGAGCGCGCTGAAAGACGGCAAGGTGACGACCAAAAATATCCGGCCCGAGGAGTTCGGCTTCGAGCCGCGGCCGGCCGAATCGCTCAAGGGCGGTGACGCCGCCGTCAACGCGGGGATCATGCGCGATGTCCTGGGCGGCAAGCGGAGCCCCTGCCGCGACGCAGTCGTGCTCAACGCCGGTGCTGCCATCAGCGCCTATCACCACGAGATGTCCATCGAGGACGGTGTCGGACTGGCAGCCGGGTCGATTGACAGCGGCAAGGCCGCCGAAAAACTGGCTGCCCTGGTGGAACTGACCAAGGGAGCGGGCTGATGAATGTGCTGGAACGGATTATCCTGGACAAGCGCGAGGAGTTGGCCGACCAGATGCGCAGGCACCCGCTCGAGTCGCTCAAAGGGCGGATGCGTGATGAGCCGCTCCCCGAACGTTTCGATTTCGCCTCGGCTGTTTCCGGCAAAAAACCCGCCGCCCTGATCGCCGAGATCAAAAAAGCCAGTCCCAGCAAGGGACTGATCCGCCAGGATTTCGAGCCGGAAACGCTGGCCGCTTCATATGCCGAGGGCGGTGCGGACGCGTTGAGCGTGCTGACCGAGACCCAGTATTTTCTCGGCCACCCGGAGGATATCTCCCTGGCCAAGTGCGGCGGTCGCAACTTGCCGGTCCTGCGCAAGGATTTCATTGTCGATCCGTGGCAGGTCTATGAGTCCCGTCTGCTGGGCGCGGACTGTATCCTGCTGATTGCGGCCGTGCTTGAAACAAGCCGGCTGGCCGACCTTCATGCCCTGGCTGCGGAGGTGGGTCTCGATGTGCTGGTGGAAGTCCACAACGAAGCGGAACTGGAAGCAGCCGAACAGGTGCACTCTAAGATAATCGGGGTCAACAACCGTGACCTGGCCACCTTCGAGGTGACACTCGAGGTCTCCGAGCGCCTGACCGGCAGGTTCCCCGAAGGGACGATCAAGGTCAGCGAAAGCGGAATCCACGGCTATCCCCACATGATGAGGGTAGTCAAGGCCGGCTACGATGCGGTGCTGGTGGGTGAGTACATGCTGCGCCGGGACGATGTGGCGGCCGCGGCGCGCAAGCTGATGGGACGGGACCGGTGAGTGTCAGAATCAAAATCTGCGGGATCACCCGGCTGGATGACGCGCTGGCCGCGTCCGAGCTTGGGGCAGACGCTCTCGGGTTTGTGTTCCACAAGCCCAGCCCACGCTATCTGGAGCCGGAAAAAGCGGCAGGGATCATCAGAAAAATACCCCGGCTGGTTACTACCGTGGGCGTGTTTGTCGATCTGCCGGCCGATGAGGTCCGCCGGGTTGCGGCCACGGCGGGGCTCGACCGGGCGCAGCTCTCCGGTGACGAGACCCCGGAATACTGCCGCAGATTGGGTTTGAGCTGGATCAAGGCGTTTCGTCTGGCCGCCGAAGGCGACCTGAAAAAAATAACCGAGTACGAAACCGGCGGAGATATTTTGCTCGACTCGTATGTTAAGGGTGTGCCGGGCGGCACCGGCGAAAAATTCAACTGGGAGTGGGCCGCGATGGCCCGTTCGCATGGGCGGGTGATCCTGGCCGGCGGCCTGGAACCGTCCAACGTGGCCGAGGCGATCCGCACGGCGGCTCCGTACGCGGTCGATGTTTCAAGCGGCGTGGAAAGCGCTCCGGGGATCAAGGACCACCGTAAACTGGAAGATTTTTTCGCGGCTGTTCGTAACACTGGGTAAAGCTACAACTTGTTTTTTAAACTAATTTACGTGATACTTTTTTTGGAATATAGAAGGGATGGAGTGATGGTTATCAAGCTCGGATTGCCGAAAGGCAGCCTCCAGAACTCGACCCTGGAGCTGTTCCGCAAGGCAGGCTACAATTTCAGTGTCAGTGAGCGCAGCTATTTCCCGTCGATTGACGACCCCGAGCTGAAGGCGATGCTGATCCGGGCCCAGGAGATGGCGCGCTATGTCCAGGACGGTGTGTTCGACTGCGGGCTGACCGGCCACGACTGGGTGATCGAGAACGGCGCCGATGTTCATGAGGTGGCCGAGCTGGTCTACGCCAAGCGCAGCATGCGCCCCGTGCGCTGGGTGCTGGCCGCGCCGGAAGACTCGGCGATCGATTCAGTCAAAGACTTGCAGGGTAAAAAGATCGCCACCGAGGTGGTCAATATCGCCCGCAAGTATCTGGAGACCAACGGCGTCCAGGCGGAGGTGGAATTCAGCTGGGGAGCCACCGAGGCCAAGGTGCCCGAGCTCGCCGACGCCATTATCGAGGTCACCGAAACCGGCAGCAGCCTTCGCGCCAACAAGCTCAAAATTGTCGATACAGTCCTGGAGAGCACCACTCGCCTGATCGCCAACAGGCAGAGCTGGGACGAGCCGGCAAAGCGCGAAAAGATCGAAAATATCGCGATGATGCTCAAGGGGGCTATTGAAGCCGAGGGCAAGGTGGGAATCAAGTTTAACGCACCGCGCAAACAGCTCGAACCGATTATCGATATCCTGCCGGCGATGAAAAACCCGACGATCAACGACCTCCGGGACCCGGACTGGGTTGCAATCGAGGTCGTGATCGATGAAAACGTGGTGCGCAAGTTAATCCCGGACCTTAAAAAACTCGGCGGTCGGGATATTATCGAGTACCCGCTGAATAAGGTCATTCCTTAAGGAGTTTCCCATGAACCGGCAGGTTGTCCGGATCATCGACAAAGACCAGCGGGAGTTCCTGGCCGAACTTGCCCGCAGGAAAAACGAGGACCTGGACGAGGTCCTGCTGACCACCGCCAAAATCACCGGCAGGGTCAGGAGCGAGGGAGACACGGCTGTTGCGCATTACACGCGTAAGTTCGACAAGATCGAACTCTCCCCGGACAAATTCAGGGTCAAAGCCGCTGAAATCGAAAAGGCGGCCGAATCGGTCGATCAGGAGCTGGCCGCCGCCCTCGAGGCAGCCTATGGCCGGATTTGCGATTACCATCGGCGCCAACTGGCCAACAGCTGGTTCACCACCGGAGCCGATGGCGAAATCCTGGGCCAGCGGATCACCCCGGTGGCCAGCGCGGCAATCTACGCGCCCGGAGGCAAGGCGGCCTATCCCAGCAGCGTGCTGATGGGTGTTGGCGCGGCGAGCACTGCCGGAGTGGAACGGATTGTCCTGCTCACTCCCCCCGACAGCGAGGGCGGGCTCAACCCCGCTGTCCTGTTCGCCGCCAGGTTGAGCGGCGTGGAGGAAATCTACCGGATCGGCGGAGCCCAGGCGATTGCCGCGGCAGCCTACGGGACTGAGACTGTTGCCGCGGTGGACGTTATCGCCGGACCGGGGAATATCTATGTAACCGCCGCCAAGAAACTGGTTTTCGGCACGGTCAATATCGACATGCTGGCCGGACCCAGCGAAATCGTGGTGATCGCGGATCAGTCCGCCGATCCCGCCTGGGTCGCGGCCGACATGCTGAGCCAGGCCGAGCACGACGAGCGTGCGGGGGCGGTCCTGATCACTCCCGTCCGTGAGCTGGCAGATGCTGTGGCCGGGGAGTTGGGCCGCCAGCTCGACCTGCTGCCCAAAAAGGATATCGCCGGGGCCAGCCTCCGTGATTACGGCGCGATTCTGCTGGCCGGCTCGCTGAGTGATGCGGCCGGACTGGCCGGGTTGTTCGCCCCGGAGCACTTGGAACTGCTGGTGGATGACCCCTGGAGCCTGTTGGGAGAGATACGCGACGCCGGAGCGGTGTTTATCGGACACTATTCGCCGGAGCCGGTCGGAGACTACTGGGCCGGGCCGAACCATGTCCTGCCCACCGGAGGCTCGGCGCGCTGTTTCAGCCCCCTCGGGGTGGATATTTTCCTCAAGCGAACCAGCATAATTTCGTACAACCGCGCCGCGCTCGATACAGCGTCAGGGCCGGTGGCGCTGATGGCCCGGGCCGAGGGACTGGAGGCGCACGCCCGGTCGATTGAAATCCGCAAGAAGGAACAACTTAAGACATGACGAGCGATATTGATAACATAATCCGTCCGGAAATCGCCGGCCTGAAACCGTATGTTTCGCCCAGCTACGAATGGCGGGTCAAGCTGGACCTCAACGAGAGTCCGTTCGATGTGCCCCCGGAGGTCAAGCGGGAAATCTGGAAGCGCGTGAAACGGCTCCAGTGGCAGCGCTACCACGATGAGTTCGAGCGGCCGCTGGTCGAGAAGCTGGCGGACTATGAAAACCACGACCCCGATGGCGTCCTCATCGGCAACGGCAGCAACGAGCTGATTTTCCACTCCCTGCTCTCGGTGATCCGTCACGGCGATACAGTGCTGTTCCCCGAGCCGACATTCAGCCTCTACAGGCAGAATATCACGGTGCTTGGCGGACAGCCCGAATCGGTGATGCTGAACGAGGCTGATTTCAGCCTGAATCCGGACAAACTGCTGGCGAAAGCCGGTGCGGCCGGTGCGCGGGCGATAGTGCTCTGTTCGCCGAACAACCCCACGGCGAACCTGATCCCGAACGAGGATATCGAACGGGTCTGCCGTGAGTTCGGCGGACTGGTGCTCGTGGATGAGGCCTACACGCAGTTTGCCGACGGCGATGCATTCGAGCTGCTGGAACGCTGTCAGAACCTGGCTATTCTGCGGACGTTCAGTAAGGCGTTCGGCCTGGCGGGACTTCGATTCGGCTACCTGCTGGCCCGCCCCGAGCTGGCGCGCGAGATCGACAAGGTGCAGTTACCGCACCACGTGAGTTTTTTCACCCAGCTAGCCGCCTCGACCCTGATCGAAAACGCCGCGGTCATGAAACAGCGGGTGGAGTCGCTTAAGAGGGAGCGGGACAGCCTGATCGGCCGGCTGGACTGTATCGCCGGGGTCTCTCCCCTGCCCAGCCAGTCGAATTTCATCCTGATCGAATGCACGGCTGTGGCGGCAAGGGAATTGTTCGAGCGGCTGCTGGCCAGGGGCGTGCTGATCAGGAACGTCTCGAACTACACGGGCCTGGCGCGCTACCTGCGGATCACTGTCGGCACCCCGGAGGAAAACCGGGTGCTTATCCGGGCGCTCGAGGAGGTGCTGGCGTGAGGAAGGTGCGAAGTGCGGAGTATAAACCGCTCACCGAGGGGCTGTACGCCCTTCACGACGGGCCGCTGGTGAAGCCTGATTCTGTAGATGCGATAATTTTCGATGTGGACGGCGTGCTGGTCGAGGTCTCTGGATCGTTCCGTCAGGTAATCAGCCTCACTGTCCAGCATTATTTCAACCGGGTGCTGAACGTACCGGGCGAGGCCAGGCTCCTGACCGCCGAGGAAACCGGCCTGTTCAAGCTGGCCGGCGATTTCAACAATGACTGGGACCTCAGCAAGGGTGCGGTGGCGTTCTGCCTGATGAAACAGATCTGCTCGGGCAACGGCTCATCGGACACTGCCGCAATCAGGAACGCGGCGCCCTCGCTCGAGGAGTTTACCTCGCTTGTCGGCCGTTTGGGCGGGGGACTCGGTAACGCGGTGGATTACGCCCGCGAACAGCTGGATGATACCGGACGCACGAGGTTCGACAGCGAGTACCGTCCGGAGCTGATCAAGCGGATTTTCATGGAGTATTACGCCGGTCCCGGCCTGAGCGAAGAGCTTTACGGTATCCGGGCCGAGCATTACGACGGACCGGGATTGATCGAACAGGAGGTTTTCCTGCTCAATCTCTCGCTGATCGAGCGATTGCAGAAGGACGGACTGAAATTCGGGATTCTCTCCGGCCGCACGCCCGGTGAGGCAGCCTATCTGTTCCGCAAGCAGGGACTGGACAAGCTCCTGGAGCCGGAGTTTATCCTGACCGACGACGGCGGCTTGCCGGGCAAGCCGAACCCCGCCGGTCTGGCACTGCTGGCCCGCCGGATGGAGTTTGCGGGAGCGATCTATGTGGGCGACGTACCCGATGACTGGGCTACCGTGCTCCGCTACCGCAGCGAACACCCTGAACTCCCTCCGGTGGCGGGCTGCATGGTCAGCACCGGGGCTGTTTCGCACGGAATCCTGGACCGTTATATCGAGGGCGAGCGGGTGGATTATCTGGCGGCAGATGTCAACCACCTGCTTTCGGCTGTCAACGACTTCAGGCGCGGCGTCTAAGCAAATTCTAAAAGCTTTGCTTTTAGTTCGGCGAATATCAACCGGGAGTAATCATGAGTGCCACCAGGACCGCAACCAGGAAGCGTAAAACCGGCGAGACCGATATCGTGGTCAGCCTGGCGCTGGACGGCAGCGGCAAAGCCGAAATCGACACCGGGATCGGCTTTTTCGACCACATGCTGACCGCGCTGGCCAGGCACGGCCTGCTCGACCTCAAAGTCTCCTGCAAGGGAGACCTGGAGATCGACGAGCACCACACGGTCGAGGATGTCGGGATCGTGATCGGCCAGGCGCTTGCCGAAGCTGTGGGCGACAAGGCCGGGATCCGCCGCTACGGATACGCCTACGCCCCGATGGACGAGGCCCTGGGCCGCGCGGCTCTCGATTTCTCGGGCCGCGGCCTGCTCTGCTTCCGCGCGGAATTCAGCCGGGAGATGGTGGGCGATCTGAGCACGGAGCTGGTGGAGGAGTTCTGGCGCGCCGTGGCAGTCAACGCGGGTATCACCCTGCACCTCCACCTGCTCGCCGGCTCCAATGCGCACCACCAGGCCGAAAGCCTGTTCAAGGCAGCGGCCCTGGCTATCCGGTGGGCCACGCGAATCGATCCGGACGTGCAGGACATACCCTCGACCAAGGGCGTGTTGTAAAGGCTGGCTTTACTCGGCTGGTGACGGTGAGGCACGATAGGCCAGCTCTCGCTCAGGCGACACCTGCGCTAGAACTCCATGCGACAGGGATTGCACCAAAGCAGACAACTAGCTCAACACGCCGGAGAACGGGTTTTTCCGGGGCCGCGCATGTTTGAGCCCCTCACACGGATGATACTACGGTCCTGCCGGTTTTACTGTCCGCCCCGTGGTTTAGCCCGGGGTGGCTCATGCCGGAAATAACCAGTGGAGATTGTTCCGGTTGATCAACATTATCGACTTCAAGATGGGCAACCTGCGCAGCGTGGAGAAAGCGTTCCACCACCTCGGATTCGAGGCCAGGATCAGCCAGGACCCTGAAGACATAGCCGGCGCGAGCCATCTGGTGCTGCCCGGCGACGGGGCGTTCGGCAAAAGCATGGAGCATATCGATCGGATGGGCTTCGAGCAGCCGCTGCGAAATTGGATCGGCTCGGGCAGGCCGTTCCTGGGTATCTGCGTGGGTTTCCAGCTCCTGTTCGAGCGCAGTGACGAAATGGGGGAACACACGGGTCTCGGACTGTTCGAGGGCGATGTGCAAAAGTTCCCGCCGGGGCGCAAGATTCCGCACATGGGCTGGAACCAGGTGAGCTGGCGGTATCGCTCCCCGCTGGTGGAGGGTATCGCCGACGGGGCGTGGTTCTATTTCGTCCACTCCTACTACGCGCGGCCATCGAGGCAGGACGACGTGCTGGGGGTAACGGACTACGACCTGGAATTCGCGGCAGTAGTCGGTAATGACGATCAAAAAACGTACGCCGTGCAGTTCCACCCGGAGAAAAGCCAGGAAGCCGGGCTGAAACTGCTGGAGAATTTTGCGACCATGCGCGCTTAGCGGAGGGGTGATGCAGGTAATACCCGCGGTGGACCTGATGGGCGGCCGGGCGGTGCGGCTGAAACAGGGACGCAGGAACGAGAAAACCGAATATTTCGACGACCCGGTGGAACCCGCGCTCAATTTCGCCCGCACCGGCGCGCAGTGGCTGCACGTGGTCGATCTGGACGGGGCATTCGAGGGCCAGGCCAGGAACACCGGGGCCGTGCGGCGGATTGTCGAGGCGGTCTCGCCCCTGGGGATGAAAGTGGAACTGGGCGGCGGGATCAGGGACCTGGACAGGATCGGCCAGGTTCTCGATCTGGGCGTTTCCCGCGCGATTCTGGGCACCGCTATTTTCACCGACCCCGAGCTGCTCCACAACGCGGTAAAAACTTTCGGCGCCGGGCGGCTAGTCGCCGGTATCGACGCCTCGGGCGGCAAGGTCGCTATCCGCGGCTGGGAGGAACTGACCGGCCACGATGCGCTCGATGTCGCCGCCGCGGTAAAAGATCAAGGCGCCGAGCGGATTATCTATACCGATATCGCCACCGACGGGATGCTGGGCGGACCGAATATCCCGGCTCTCGAAGCTGTGGCCGGAACCGGGCTGGCGGTGATAGCATCCGGGGGCGTGGCCACGCTGGAGCACGTGCGGACGGTGGCAGCCCTGGAGGGTAAGGGTGTTGAGGGCATGATTGTGGGCCGGGCGCTCTATGAGGGCACTGTCGACCTGGCCGAGGCGCTGGATGCCGCCACAGGCGGCGGCGAAGCTGCGGAGAATCACTGATGCTTTCCAAGCGGATAATCCCCTGCCTGGATATCGACAAGGGCCGGGTGGTCAAGGGCGTGCAGTTTGTCAACCTGATCGACGCGGGCGACCCGGTGGAGCAGGCAAAATACTACGAGGAGCAGAAAGCCGACGAGCTGGTGTTCCTCGATATCACCGCCAGCCACGAACGTCGCGACACGGTCCTGGAGCTGGCCCGCCGGGTCAGCGACGTGGTCTTCATCCCGTTCACTATCGGCGGGGGCCTGCGCACCGTGGACGATGTCCGGCTGATGCTTAAGAGCGGAGCGGACAAGGTGAGTATCAATACCGCCGCGATTCTTGACCCATCGGTTGTGACCACCAGCGCCGAGCGGTTCGGCAGCCAGTGTATCGTGGTGGCGATCGACGCCAAGCGCCGGGCCGGTTTCGACCCCGCGCGCGGGGCGTTCGGCAACTGGGAGGTCTACACCCACGGCGGGCGCAACCCCACCGGGCTGGACGCTGTCGAGTGGGCGATCAAAATCCAGCGGCTCGGCGCGGGAGAAATCCTGCTGACCAGCATGGACCGCGACGGCAGCAAGGAGGGGTTCGACCTGGAACTGACCGCCGCGGTGAGCGAGAACCTGGAGATCCCGGTGATCGCCTCCGGCGGTGTGGGCAACCTCCAGCACCTCTACGACGGGCTGGTGCGGGGCAAGGCCGACGCCGTGCTGGCGGCCAGTATTTTCCACTTCCGCGAGTACAGTGTCACCGAGGCCAAGGACTTTCTGGAATCCAAGGGCGTGTGCGTACGAAAATAGCATTTCCCCACCCTGAATTCCGCTCTTGAAATCCCCGCCGATCCGTGGTACGCTTGCTGAAACAGCTCGCCCGGCACACCCTGTTTTCCGGTAGCCGCGCGACAATTGCCCATCACGTTGCCGAGGCCGCGCCATGGACAATATCGTCCTGCTAGCCTGCTTCACCGGTTTTATCTCGGCTGTCTCCCTGCCAATAGGCTCGGCTATCGGCCTGACCACCCGTCCCGGCGCCAGGATCACCTCCGCGCTGATGGCTTTCGGCGGCGGCGCTCTGCTGTTCGCCCTGACTATCGAGATAGTCGCCCACTCGTTCGAGCTGGCCGGATTCTGGCCGCTGGCGATCGGCTGCGTGATCGGCGGGCTGCTCTACGAGCTACTGAACCACGGGCTGAACTCGATGGGCGCGTTTTTCCGCAAAACCGCCACTGTTTTGCAGCAGACAGCCAAGTGGCGGGCGCAGCGCGCTGAAGTGATCCTCAGAAAGCTGCTGGGGGTACCGCTCCTCCAGACTCTCGATCCCGAAAAGATCGCCGAGCTTGTCCCCCATGTCGATGAACTCGATCTGGAAGAGAATATTGTCGTTTTCAGGGCGGGGACCCGGGCCGATGCATTTTACCTGATCGAATCGGGTACGGTGGAAATAATCCTCGAAGGCAAGACCGTGGCCGTGCTGGGCCCGGGCGACGTGTTCGGCGAGATCGGCCTGATGGCCGACAGGCCCCGCACAGCAACAGCGGCGACCACCGAAAAATGCCGCCTGTACAGGATTGTCCGCGAGGATTTCGACATCCTGGTCGCCGATTACCCTGAAGTGAAAAAGGTGCTGAAAACCCTGATGGATGAGCGCAGCCGCGACTTGGTGCGCAAATCATTTGTCGGCAGGAAGGAAGTCAGGGCCTGGAAAAAAAAGGCCGCCTACTACCTCAAGAGCAGGGATATCAAGCCGACCTCGCTGGAAATGAAGAAAGCGATCCAGCATCACGGCCCCGCCACTCTCGGGATCTGGCTCGGGATTCTGCTCGACGGTATCCCGGAATCGATCGTGATCGGCATTTCGGTAACGCTTGACAAGGGTTTGCCCCTGCCGCTGGTAGCCGGCGTGTTCCTGTCGAACCTGCCGGAAGCGATGTCCAGCTCGCTGCTGATGCGCGACCATGATTATTCGAAAAACAAAAATCCTGCTGATGTGGTTTTCGATCACGCTGATGATCGCGCTGGGCGCTGTTGTGGGCAACATGTTTTTCCAGAGCCAGTCGCTGGCGCTGATCGCCGTGCTGCAGGGTATGGCCGCCGGGGCCATGTTGACCATGATCGCCGAAACCATGCTCCCGGAAGCCTACGAGCACGGAGGGGCGATTGTCGGCCTTTCCACGCTGGCCGGGTTCCTGGCCGGCTTATATGTGAAATCCCTGTATCAATAGACCGGGCTTGAGTTGTGCTTGCTTGTTTGAAAATACTTTGATTTTTCCGGGCCTTTTTACTACCTTTCGACTCTGGTGAACCTGAACGGTAAAAACGGCGGCCAGCGCGGCTCGCTGGGTACTATCGGCGCCTACACGGGTATCGGTATCGAGCTTGCGCTCTATATCATCATCTTTCTGCTGATTGGCCGTTTCCTGGACAATCGCTGGGGCAGCGAGCCCTGGCTGATGATCCTCGGGACGGCAATCGGATTCGTCGCCGGTTTCTACAGCATGTTCAAGACATTGGCCGGCCTCTCCGGATCCGGAGAGGATAACCGAACCGGCGGTTGATCCGGCTTCCGCCGGGATTTTAAGAGACTGCGGCAACGCGGAGCGTAAGATTACTCCCGGCAAAAAATTCACCGCACTGACAGCTTCCCTGTACCTGCTTCTGGTTATGACAGGTTTAGTGATCCCGTTGAGTCTGATCCAATGGCTGGCGGTGTGTTACGGGGGAGCGATCAGCCTCGGGCTGTCCTGGCTTGGATTCGCCCTGCTGATGAAAGTACCGGGTTCCGACTCGAATCGTTTTCTCAAGCTTGTACTCGGCGGCATGGCGGCGCGCCTGGTAGCGGCGCTGGCCCTGCTGGTGCTGGGAATCGGCGTGCTTGGCCTGCCGGCAGGCGAGCTGGTAGGCAGTTGCCTGATCAGCTACGTGGTCATGGTGGTTCTCGAACACAAGTACGCCATGCCATCGCTTACTAACAAGTGATCACATTCAAGTGACGCGGTAAACACCATGGCTCAACAACTTTATGCGGCCGACCCCCACGCTGCCGCCGAGACGGCCTCCCACGGCGAGGAAGCCGGCGAGATCATGCGCCACCTGATCGAGCACGGTTACGACACCTACGTGCTCAAGATCGACTGGCGGCCGTTCGGGCTGGAATGGCTCGACCTGTCGATCACCAAGGTGACAGTCAATATGTGGCTCGTGGCCGCACTGATTTTTCTCTCTTTCCGCCTGCTGGTTCGCAAACAGGCAGGCGGCAACCGGTCGGGACGCTATCTCAATTTCCTTGAACCGTTCGTCATCTATGTCCGCAGCCAGATGGTCTACCCGATCATGGGTGAAGCCAACGGCCGCCGTTACCTGCCGTTCTTCCTGACCCAGTTCTTTTTCGTCCTGTTCTGCAACCTGATGGGCCTGATCCCGATTCCCAATTTTGAGTTGGCGGGAGTCGCCTTTCCAGGGCTGGCAACCGCAACCGCCAACATGGCTGTCTGCGCGGCGCTGAGCGGGATCACCCTGTTTACTATTTTCATCATGGGCATGACCGAGCAGGGGCCGCTGAAGTTCTGGAAAAACATGGTTCCCCACGGAGTCCCCGCACCCCTGCTGCCTCTGCTGTTCCCAATCGAGGTGATCGGTATCTTTATCAAGTGTTTCGCCCTCACCATCCGGCTGTTCGCCAACATGACCGCCGGCCATATCGTGATCCTGACTTTTATCGGGCTGATCTTCATTTTCCACAGCGTGTTCGTGGCCCCGGCTTCGATAGCGTTCGCCTTGTTTATTTACATGCTTGAAATTTTCGTGGCGTTTCTGCAGGCGTTTATTTTCACCCTGCTTTCGATAATTTTCATTAATATGGCAATCCATCCGGAGCATTAGGACCGAACAGACAGAAGCAACTTAAGTTACTGTCGGCAGTACTTTACAGCATTTCTAAGGAGGAAACTGATGGAAGGAACTATCGCGCATCTCGCCTCCGGCCTTGGAGCCGGTCTGGCAGTTATCGGCGCCGCTTACGGCATCGGCCGTCTGGCCGACAGCGCTCTCGAAGGCATGGCCCGTCAGCCGGAAGCTTCCGGCGATATCCGCACCGGTATGATCATCGCCGCGGCACTGATCGAAGGTATCGGGTTCTTCGCCCTGGTTATCTGCATCCTGCTGGCTTTCAAGTAATCCGCCTTGGCAGGGCGAAAGGACGGTGATTAAGCTATGGCACAGGATACTCTCCTCCAGGTAAATCCTGGCCTGATAATCTGGACCCTCATCACGTTCGGCATCCTGCTGCTGCTGCTCAGGAAATTTGTCTGGGGACCGGTGATTGCCGCCGTCGACCGGCGCGAGGAGTCGCTGAAAGCGATGTTCGAGTCGGCCGAAAAGGCCAAAGCCGATGCCCGGGAACTGCTGGAGAAATACGAGCAGCAGCTGGCCGAGGCGCGTGAGGAGGTCAACCGGATGATCGACGGCGGCAAGTCGAGGGCCAAAAAGGCCGCCGACGAGATTGTGGAAAAAGCGCGGCGCGAGTCCCTGGACTTCTCGGATAAGGCGAAGGCCGAGATTGCCCGCGAACGGGATAAAGCCACCGCCGAAATCAGGGAGCACGTGGTCAGGATCAGCCTCAAGGCAGCCGAACGGCTGATCGAGAAAACGCTCGAGGACGCCGACCACCGGCAGTTCATCGAAAAGGCGATTGCCGATATCGATGATGAGGTGAAATGAGGACAACGACCGTATCGAAAGAATACGCACGGGCGCTGTTCATGCTGGCCCGCCGCGAGGACAAACTGGACGAGGTGGGCGCCGAGTTGGCAGTCTTTGTCGAGCTGGTGCGGACCCACGAGCTGGTGGGCCGGTTCCTGCTGGCGCCCCAGATCAGCACGGACGCCAAGCTCGAAGTGCTGCGCAAAGCCCTGACCGGCAAGCTCGGCCCCGAGGTGGTCAAGTTCGTGCTGGTCACCTGCACTAAACGGCGTCTCGACCAGCTTGAGGCAATCGGCGCTGACTACCAGGAGCTGCTGAACAGGCACTACAACCGCCTGGAGGTTACGGCAACCAGCGCCCGGCCGCTGTCTGACGAGGAAAAACAGTCGCTTGCCGACCGTCTGGCAGCCCGCCTGAAGCGCCAGGTGATAATCAGGGCATCGGTAGATAAATCGCTGGTGGCGGGCCTGGTCTGCCGGATCGGCGATGTGGTTTACGACGGCAGTCTGCGCAGGCGGATACAGCTTCTTTCCAACCAGATGCTTAAGGCTGAAATCTAAGCGTGTCGGGATCTTCAGGGTTCCGGGCAATTTAGCTGTCAAGGACCGTTTCCTGGCCAGGGGATCAAAATGAAAGACTAGATTATCAACACTAAGAGAATCATCATTCCATCGAATTATAGCGGAAACGGCCCTGGCTTGCCCTTGACAGCCAGCACAGAAATAAATTTTACCACAGGCGTTGGATGCTTTTATCAACGCCCCTCCAAGGAGCGGAGCGGTATATGAGCAAGATTCAATCGGAAGAAATAAGCTCCATCCTCCTCAATGAGATACAGAATTTCGAAAGCGAGCTCGATGTCGAGGAGGTTGGCAACGTTATCGAGGTTGGAGACGGGATCGCCCGCGTTTACGGCCTGGCCAACTGCATGGCCAGCGAGATGCTGGATTTCGGCAACGATATCTACGGGCTGGCCCTCAACCTCGAGGAAAACAATATCGGCGTGGTGATCCTGGGCGAGTACGTCCACATCCGCGAGGGCGACGAGGTCCGTCGCACCGAACGGGTGCTGAGCGTTCCCACCGGCGAGGCCCTGCTGGGACGGGTGGTCAACGCGCTCGGACAGCCGATCGACGGCAAGGGTCCGATCAAGACCGACAGGACCCGCAAGGTTGAGTTCAAGGCTCCCGGCGTGATCGAGCGCCAGCCGGTGAAACAGCCGCTGCAGACGGGTCTGAAAGCCGTGGATTCGATGATCCCGATCGGCCGCGGCCAGCGCGAGTTGATTGTCGGCGACCGGCGCACGGGCAAAACCGCGATTGCGATCGACGCCATTATCAACCAGAAAGGTAAGGGCGTGGTCTGTGTCTACGTCGCTATCGGCCAGAAACAGTCCAGCGTGGCCATGGTGGTTGACGTGCTCGAACAGCACGGCGCCATGGAGTACACGATAGTGGTCACCTCCAGCGCCGGCGACCCCGCGCCGATGCAGTATATCGCACCGTATTCCGGGGCCGCGATGGCCGAGGAGTTCATGTACAACCACCGCGAGGCCGGCTACAAGTTCAAGGACACCCTGTGCGTGTATGACGACCTCAGCAAGCAGGCCACCGCCTACCGTCAGCTCAGCCTCCTGCTCCGCCGTCCCCCGGGACGCGAGGCGTATCCGGGCGACGTGTTCTACCTGCACAGCCGCCTGCTGGAGCGCGCGGCCAAGCTCAGCGAGGCCGAAGGCGGAGGCAGCATGACCGCCCTGCCGATTATCGAGACCCAGGACGGCGACGTGTCGGCCTATATCCCGACCAACGTGATCTCGATCACCGACGGCCAGATTTACCTGGAGCCCGACCTGTTCTACTCGGGCGTGCGCCCGGCGATCAACGTGGGCATCTCGGTCAGCCGCGTGGGCGGAAGCGCCCAGAACAAGGCCATGAAGAAAGTGACCGGCGGCCTGCGCCTGGACCTGGCCCAGTTCCGCGAGCTCGAGGCATTCGCCCAGTTCGGCAGCGACCTGGACAAGGCCACCCAGCAGCAGCTTACCCGCGGCGAGCGCCTGGTGGAGATTCTCAAGCAGCCCCAGTATGCGCCGATGCCGGTCCACGAGCAGGTTGTGTTGATCTACGCCGGGACCAAGGGCTATCTCGACGAGTTCCCGGTGGAAACCGTGGCCAGGTTCGAGGCCGAGTTTCTGGAATACATGCGTAACCACCAGGCCGAATTGATGAACAGTATCCGCGATAAGATGGAACTGACCGAGGAGATCGAGCCGAATCTGATCAAGGCTGTCGAGGAGTTCTGCGGACAGTTCCGCAAGAGTATCGGCAATTAGGTATCAGTCTGGAGACTGGATAAAACATGGCCAAAGCGCGAGACATCAAGAAGCGGATCGGCGGAGTGAGCAAGACCCGCAAGATTACCCACACTATGGAAATGGTCGCCACCAGCAGGATGCAGAAGTGGCTGCGGGTGGTCACCTCTTCCAGGCCCTATTCGGAAAACCTGGTCGAGGTCCTGCGGCAGCTCTCCTCGGCCCCCGAGGCCAGCGGTCATCCGCTGATGGAGAAGCGTGAGCACCCGGCCAGGGTGGCCGTGATGCTGATCACCTCCAACCGCGGCTTGTGCGGGGCTTTCAATTCAACTATCAACCGCCAGGCGCGGGAGCTGTACCGGGAATACAAGACGCAGGGCCTGGAAGTGGAACTCTACGCTGTCGGCAAAAAAGCGCTGTCCTTCCTGCGCCATCAGGATATCGAGACCGCCTACGGCAATATCGAAGTCAACGAAACCTGCCAGAGCGATGATACCAGGGATATTGCCCAAATGTTGATGGACAAGTTCCTCGCCCGTGAGCTTGACCGCGTGGAGGTGCTGTACAGCCATTATATTTCCGCCGGGACGCAGGAAGTTGTCACCGAACAGCTCCTGCCGATCAGCCCGCCGCGGGGACCGGAGCGAGAGGAACGCGAGACCGATTTTATTTTTGAACCATCGGCCGCCGGAATTGTTGACAGCCTGCTGCCGATGTACGTGCAGAGCACGGTTTACCGGATGGTTACCGAAAATATCACCAGTGAACAGGTCGCGCGCCGCCGGGCGATGAAGCAGGCCACGGACAACGCCGACGAGATGATCACCAACCTGACGCGCAGCTACAACCGCCAGCGTCAGGCCCAGATCACGAGCGAACTGACCGAAATTGTCGGCGCCAGCGAGGCGCTGGACTAACGAACTGAAAATATCTGATTGACACATAAACTCGAAACGCAAGGCGAGGCGTTGCTATGAACAAGGGTAAGGTGGTACAGGTTATCGGCCCGGTTATCGACGTCGAGTTCGACGCTGACAAGGTTCCGGACATTTATACCGCCCTGGTGCTCAAGGACGATGAAGGCCTGCTGGCCCGCGACACGATTATCTGCGAGGTCCAGCAGCAGCTCGGCCGCAATATCGTGCGGGCCGTGGCGATGACCAGCACCGACGGAGTCAAGCGCGGGATGGAAGTTACCGATACCGGCGAACCGATCACCGTGCCGGTGGGCAAGGAATGCCTGGGCAGGCTGTTCAACATCCTGGGAGAGACTATCGACGAGAAGGCGCAGATCGATGTCAAGAAACGCTACCCGATCCATCGCAAGCCGCCGGGATTTGTCGAACTCACTCCCAAAACCGAGATTTTCGAGACCGGAATCAAGGTTATCGACCTGCTGGAACCGTATGTCAAGGGCGGTAAGATCGGCCTGTTCGGCGGCGCGGGCGTGGGCAAAACCGTGATAATCATGGAACTGATCAACAATATCGCCAAGCAGCACGAAGGTTACTCCGTGTTCGGCGGCGTGGGTGAACGCACCCGCGAGGGCAACGACCTGATGCTCGAGATGCAGGAGTCGGGCGTTATCGACAAGACCTGCCTGGTGTTCGGCCAGATGAACGAGCCGCCTGGGGCCAGACTGCGCGTGGGCTTGACCGCCCTGACCATGGCCGAGTACTTCCGCGAGGAAGAGAAACAGGACGTGCTGCTGTTTATCGACAACATCTTCCGTTTCGTCCAGGCAGGCAGCGAGGTCAGCGCCCTGCTGGGACGGATGCCCTCGGCTGTCGGTTACCAGCCCACCCTGGGCACGGAGATGGGCGAGCTGCAGGAGCGGATCACCAGCACGCGCAACGGCT
>VRUH01000002.1:89998-184227 GCA_019456185.1 Candidatus Glassbacteria bacterium
CGACCTGACCGATCCGGCCCCGGCGACCACGTTCACCCACCTGGACGCCACCACCGTACTCAGCCGCCAGATCGTGGAGCTCGGTATCTACCCGGCGGTCGATCCGCTGGAGTCCACCAGTCGGATCATGGACGCCAACATCATCGGCGAGGAGCACTACAACACCGCCAGGCGGGTCCAGGAAATCCTGCAGCGCTACAAGGACCTCCAGGACATTATCGCGATCCTGGGCATGGAGGAGCTGAGCGAAGAGGACAAGCTAATTGTCAACCGCGCGCGGCGGCTGCAGAAGTTCCTCAGCCAGCCGTTCAACGTGGCCGAGGAGTTCACGGGCCGGGCCGGCAAGTCCGTGGAACTGGAAGATACGATCCGCAGCTTCAAGGGCGTGGTCGAGGGTGAGTACGACCACATCCCGGAGCAGATGTTCAATATGGCCGGCAGTATCGAGGATGTGGTGGAGCGCTATGAAGAGGACAAGAAACAGAACGGCTAAGCGAACCGGCTTGCCTGCTGCTGATTACTGAAGAGATTGACCGGGAGGGCGCGGATGCCATCGTTCCATCCGCTTAACACAAGGCTGATTACGCCGGAGAAAGTGCTGTTCGAGGGCGAAGTGCGCTCTGTGGTGGCTCCGGCGGTAAACGGGATGCTGGGCGTGCTGGGCGGCCATGCTCCGCTGATGGTGGCGCTGGGCAGTGGAGTGCTCAAGCTGACCACCGGCAGCGAGCGCAGCTATTACGCGGTATCCGGCGGGTTCCTGCAGGTGAAGGACAACAGCGTGATCGTGCTGGCCGACAAGGCTGTCGATGCGGCGGACGTCGATCTGGCCGAGGCGCGCAATCTGCAGTCCCGCCTGGAAAAAGCGCTGGACGCCGAAGCTGACACGGTGAATAGAAAACGGTTGAAAGCTGAACTGGTGGAAGCCAGGGCGGTGGTGGACGCGGCGGAGAAATACAGGGACAAATAACCGGTGGCAATCGCCTAACGGATTGATTGCCGGGATTATGAGCGTAAGCTCAACCGGGTATGTTTATTAAATAGGCTCGCCACGGAAAGTGATCTCTTCCCCATCATTGTCAACACCGGCCTCTTCCACCTTGCGCACCGGCTGACTTTCCCGCTTTTGCCCGGAGATAGTCGCGGCGGCTGATTTTTTCTGCTTGCCTTCCTTCCGCTCCATGTTGCAGAAACCCTGGAAGAATACGCCTTCCTCCACGATGAGCTTCTTGGCCTTGATGTCTCCCTCAACCCTGGCCCCGCTCTGCAACTCCAGCCTGCCCTCGACGATAACGCTGCCTTCGACCACGCCGCCCACGACTGCGTTGCCCACGACCAGATCGCCCTTGATCTTACCGCTTTTACCCAGGATCGCCACACCGGTCGCTTTCAGTGAACCATCGATAATACCATCGACTCTGACAGTACCCTTGACCGAACATTCGCCCTTGAACACCGTGCCCTGGCCGATAATCGTATTAAGCCGCTCGCCTTCCTTCATATTCTCACTCATCATCCTTCCTCTGATATAGTTGCTTAAGGTTCCAGAAACGGCAGCGGATCGATGGGGTTTCCATCCTCGTCCAGAATTGCGTAGTGCAGGTGCGGGCCGCTGCTCTGGCCCAGGTTGCCGCTGTAGGCAATGAGGTCTCCCTTACGCACGCGTTTCCCGCTTTCCACGGCCAGCCGGCTGTTATGGGCGTATAGAGTGCTGTAACCGCTGGCATGTTTAATCATCACATAATATCCCAGGTCGTCGTTTTTCTCCGCCACACTGACAGTCCCGTCGGCCGTAGCCCGAACCTGAGTACCCTGTTTGAGCGCGATATCGATCCCGAAATGGTAAATTTCAGCGTTGTACAATCTGCTTATATAACTTTTTTCCTCAACCGGGGCGCCGCGCGGGATACGGGTATCGCGCTTCTTGACGTCGTCAAGCGAGGAAGGCCCGTTGCCTTCCAGCGGAATCGCGTAGTTTTCCTGATTTGCTGTCTCCTGCTCTCCGTCCGCCTCGCCGGCCTCCTCGACCCCCTGGTACTGACCAACTCCCTGAGCCAGGTGGATTTTTTTCACCAGTTTTTCCAGCATCGCGATCTTGAAGTTAAGTTCTTTTATTTTCTGTCTTTCCAGAGCCAGCAGCTGGTTCTGCGCGTTCAGCCGGTCATATTGCCGGGCTTTCTCCACTACCGGCCTGAGATAGATCAGCGTACCCACCAGCAGACAGATAATCACGATCACCAGCGCGGCCAGCAGTTTGAGCATGCTGTGGCGGATTTTCAGACTCCGGATATCTGCGCCCTGGTACGGCACTATCATCAGGGTCAGGTGTTTCATCACCATCCTCCCTGAGGCGGACCTCGCTTAACCCAGCGGCTGTACGTCGAACAGTTCCAACAGCCGCTCGAATTCCTCATAGGAATAGTACTCGATTTCTATTTTTCCTTTCCCCTCCGCCCTGCTGCTGATCCTGACCTTGGTTCCGAAAGCGCGACGGAGTCTGTCTTCCAGTTCGCGGATCGCAGCCTGTTCCGCTTCGCTCCTGCCGCCGTTGCCGGCGCCGGGCTTTCCGACGGCCCGACCGAGTTTCCACTCCCTGACCAGGCGCTCCAGCTTACGCACCGAGATATCCCTGTCGATCACCCGGCGCGCCAGCTCGATCTGTGCGCCGGCCTCGTCCAGGGCCAGCAATTGCCTGGCGTGCCCCGCGGACAACTTTCCGGCGGATATTTGCCGGCGTACAACCTCCGGCAGCCGCAGCAGCCGGATCGAATTCGCCACTGTGCTTCTGTCTTTGCCGACCCGCTGAGCGATCTGGGCCTGCTTGAGCCCGAAAGAATCCGCGAGGCGCTGATAGCCTTCGGCCTCCTCGATCGGGTCGAGGTCCTCACGCTGCAGATTCTCCACCAGGGACATTTCCAGCAGGGCGGATTCATCGACTTTCTTGATCACCGCCGGCACGGTTTTCCAGCCCAGAGTCCTGACAGCTCTCAACCTGCGCTCACCGCTGATCAGCTCGTAGCCGCCGTCACCGCTGTCGTTCAGCACCAACGGCTGGATCAGTCCCTGGCTTTTAATCGAATCGGCGAGCTGCCGGATTGCGTCCCGGTCGAAGTTGCGTCGCGGCTGGTGGCGGTTGGGGACAATATCGGCTATTGCCACGCTGTTGCCGGTGCGCTCGCCCGAAGATGCTCCCCTCCCGATCGAAAACACCTCGTTCCCGGGATCCTCCTCTCCGATCAGCGCCGACAGTCCCTTACCCAGCCTTCTTTTTTTGCTCATTGTCAACCAGTTCCCGGGCAAGTTGCATGTAGCTCTGCGCACCGTTGCAGGTGGCGTCGTAGAGAATGATCGGCTTACCGAAACTCGGCGCTTCGCTGAGACGGACATTGCGCGGGATCATGGTCCGGTAGACCTGGCTTGCGAAATAGCCTCGCGCTTCCTCCACAACCTGCTGCGAGAGGTTGAGCCGCGAATCGAACATCGTCATCAGGATTCCCTCGATCCGCAACTGGGGATTCAGCTTGTGGCTGACCAGCTTGATCGTGCTGACCAGTTGGCTCAGTCCCTCCAGCGCATAGTATTCGCACTGGATCGGGATCAGCACCGAATCCGCGCAGGTAAGCGCGTTCAGCGTAAGAATTCCCAGCGATGGCGGACAGTCGATTATCACATAGCCGTAGGAGCCGTTGAGCCGTGAAAACGCTTTGTGCAGACGGAATTCGCGGCCGGGCATACTGACCAGTTCGACTTCGGCGCCGAACAGGTCGCGGCTGGCCGGCACCAGATCCAGATACTCGAGATCGGTTTCCTGGATAGCCTCATCCAGCGCCAGACCGCCGATCACCACATCGTAAACGTCGTTTTCGATTTCGTTTTTATCCAGCCCCATCCCGCTGGTACAGTTGGCCTGGGGATCGATATCCACCAGCAGGGTTTTGATCTCCGCCACCGCCAGGGAGGCCGCCAGATTGATCGAGGTGGTAGTTTTGCCCACACCGCCTTTCTGGTTTGCCACGGCTATAATCTTAGTCATTTCAACCGCCATCCCCGGTGCAGTTAGCGAACACGTACCGGTCAATTTTCCGGATTTTGTAAATTAACAAGCGGTCACGGCTTTGCAAAGAAAAATTCCCCCGTCCTATCTCTTGTCAATTGATGTTTCATTTTGTCGCTTTGAAGATTAAAACAGCCTATCTGTATATATTTTTAATCTTAGCTGCAACAATCATGACGGATTCCCTTAGAATCAGGAAAATCGTAAAATACCCGGTAAACTGCCGCTAAGCAAGCTTGGTGGCTTCTGTCAGCCGAATACATTCGGCTGATCGTTTGCATCTTCGGTATTGTCAAATCCTCCTTGAGGATATCCTATCCCCAGTCGGATTTGACCGCAAACGATTATTAGGGGGCTGGCCGCCGGAAGCCTGGACCTGGAATCTGTCGCTGCCGACTGTCTAGTCAGCAAACCCTTGGAAATTGACACTCTGCGGCAGAAGATCGAGAAATTACTGCTGGTGAAAAAAATATCCAATGGCATTATTGCTCGTTCACTTCCGGCTTTCTGTTTCCGAGATCACTCCCCCGCCCAGTACCAGGTCACCGTCGTAAAAAACCACTGACTGGCCGCGGGTAACCGCTCTCTGCGGCCGTTCCGTTTCCACGCGCACGGAGTATTTCCCGGCGGCTGTCACCATGCCTGCCGCCGGCGTGTGACGGTATCTGATCTGGATTTCCGCCCTGTACGACTTTCCCGGCGGGGGATCGGCCAGATAGTTTACCTGGGCTGCGCTGAAAGACGAGGAACCGAGATCCTCGCCCTCGCCGATTTCTATTTCATTCCTGACCGTATCGATCCGCGTTATATAAACCGGGCGGCCCAGCGACACGCCCAGACCCTTGCGCTGGCCGATCGTGTAAAATGCGCTGCCGCGGTGCTCTCCCACAACCTGTCCCGACCTGTCGACTACCGGGCCGGGGACGGTGCTGGCCGGGTAGCCCGGTTCAATCTCGCCGCCGGCTGAGTAGTTCCGGATAAAATCCTCGACACTGTCGTTTTCGACAAAACAGATCTCCTGGCTTTCGGTTTTCTCACGAACCGCCAGTCCGTATTTTCCTGCCAGTTCGCGCACCTCAGGCTTGCGGAACTCACCCAGCGGAAACACCAGCTTGTCCAGTGCGGCACGGTGAATGCCCCACAGGAAATAAGACTGGTCCTTGTCCGGGTCCAGTCCCCGCAGCAGGCACGGACTTCCGTCGCGTTCGCCCAGACGGACATAGTGGCCGGTTGCCAGGTAATCGGCCCCCAGGCTCATTGCCCGGTGCAGCAGGAACTTGAACTTGATAAACGTGTTGCAGTCCACGCAGGGGTTGGGAGTGGAACCGGAGAGATAGCTGTCCACGAAGCGCTGGATAACATCGCTCCGGAACTCCTTCTCACTGCCGATCACATAATGCGGAGCGCCGATCCGGTCGCAGACTGCTCGGGCATCGGCAATCGACTGGGTGTTGCAGCAGCTCTTTTCGCTCGACGGCTTCTCGGCATAGCAGAACAGGCGCATAGTCAGTCCGATCACGTGAAACCCGCGCTCGGCAAGCAGAGCGGCCGCGACCGAGCTGTCCACTCCCCCGCTCATTGCCACCGCGATTGTGGCGCCGTCTTTTATCCTGGTATTCATTCCATACTCAATCCCCGCATGGGGAACGGTCATTCAAATAACAGCGCTCGCACTTCGGCCAACCCGCCGGACAAATCCGCCCGTCCCGCTCCGGAAGTTGCCTGATCGCAAGCCTTCGCCAGCCAGTCGGGCCGCGCCAGCCAGCGGCTGAGATCTGCGAGATATGCCGCCCCGGCAAGCTCTCTCAGGCCACTGACAGTCCGCAGGTCACGGCCCCGGCAAAGCGGTTCAAGCATGATAATCAGCGGTTCCCATTGACAAAGTCCGGCAAATCCGCCATCCGCCGCGGCCAATCCGGCCAGCGCGCTGCGGCAGGCTGCGGCCATTTCAGCCGATGAGTCCGGCTCTGTGAGTCCGCCGGTAAGAAACTCGAACGGCCAGGTCAGCATCGTGTCGGCCGCCAGCAGCAGGTGGGCGCTGTCGAACCGCTCGGTGAGTCCGGCCGCGAGTCCGTCGACAGGCGGTTCCTCCTGCGCCAGCAGAGCGGTCATAATCAGGCCCTGCCAGAGCACCTCGGCCGCCTGCGGTTTTTCACCGGCATCCGGTCCGGATTTGATCAGCCCCGCGGCCAGCAGGGGCAAACCGCGCGGGCAGCCCTGGTCCAGCAGCACCGCCTCCATGATCTCGATCAGCGACTCCGGGTAATGGTCGCGATCCAGGCCCGCCACTTTCTCGGCCAGCCCCTGGTTGAGCGATTCGCGGAACAACAGCGCTTTTGTCGGCTTGCCGTTCATGATTTCACCAGTTCCTTCACCACTCTCGGGAATGCGGCCAACGCCTCATTCAGCTTGCTCACGTCCCTGCCGCCGGCCGTGGCCAAATGAGCTCTGCCGCCGCCGCCGCCGCCGGCTATTTTGGCGATGCGGCCGACAACGTCCCCGGCTTTCAATTTACCACTGCCAGCCAGGTCATCGGTGACCGCGCAGGCGAACAGCAGTTTCCCGTCGGCCTCCGAGGCGAACAGCGCCGCGCCGCTGCCGGCCTTTTCGCGGAACGAGTCGCCCAGCGACTTGAGCATGTCCAGATCCGCATTGTCGAGCTTGCGGACTACCAGTTTTCCTCCGCCAGGGAACTCCGCCGCATCGGCCAGCATATCGTCCATCCCGGCCTTCGAGCTTGCCTTGCGCGCCTGTTCCAGCTCCTTGGCCAGTGCTTTCTGCTCCTCGAGCAAGGCGGCGATCCGGCTGTCCAGCTTGGCGGCGGGGATCGAATAGTTACGCTCCACGCGGCCGATAAGATGACTTCGCTCCAGCAGGTAATCGGCGGCTCTCTCACCGGTCAGCGCCTCGATCCGGCGGGTTCCGGCGGCCACGCTGCCCTCCTGGGTGATCACGAACGCCCCGATCCGTCCGGTGGCGTCCACATGCGTGCCGCCGCAGAGCTCGCGGCTGAAACCGTCCACTTCCACCACCCGCACGGTGCTCTCGTACTTCTCGCTGAACAGCGCCATCGCCCCCCCGGCCACCGCCTGCTCGTAATCCTGCTCGAAAAACCGCACGGTCCTGTCAGCCCGGACCTCGGCGTTGACCCCTTTTTCGATCTCCAGCAGGATCTCGTCGGGCAGTTTCTCGTAGTGATGGAAATCGAACCGCAGGTAATCGGGTGCGACCAGGCTGCCGGCCTGAGTTGCACTCTCGCCCAGGGACTCGATCAGCATCCGGTGCAGGATGTGAGTGGCGGTGTGGTTGCGCTCGATATCCTGACGGCGCTCCGTGTCGATCCGGGCGGTTACTTTCGTACCAGAGGCGGCATCGGAGGCGGAGCCCGACTCGTACTCTCCGCTGTGGATTACCAGGCCGCCCGTGCGCTGGACATCCACCACCCGGAAGACGAACCCTTTGCCCTCGATCGTCCCCAGATCGGCCAACTGACCGCCGCTTTCGGCGTAAAACGGTGTCTCCGCCAGTACCATGGACTGCTCGTCGGCTCCCAGCACTTTCGTTTCCAGGCTCTGCTCGGTGTAACCCCTGAATACGGTGGAGGTTCCGCTGTCGAATTTCGCCGCCCAGCGCGAGACATCCACGCCGGCGCTGAATTTGGCCTCGGAGCGGGACTGCTCCCTGCGGCGCTGCATGTGCCCGGCAAAACCTTCCTGATCCACCTCCAGGCCCTTTTCGCGGGCCATCAGCACGGTCAGGTCCAGCGGAAAGCCGAACGTATCATAGAGCTTGAACGCATCCTCGCCCCGGATCATGCTCTCACCGGAGGATTTAACCTTTTGGGCAACTTCCTCGAACAGCTCGATCCCGCGGTCCAGCGTAGCCCCGAACCCCACTTCCTCGGCCTTGATCATCCGCGTCACGTGCTGGCTGCGCCGGACAATCTCCGGGTACGCCTCACCCAGCATATCGCACACCGTGCCGACCAGGCTGTAGATAAACGGCTCTTTCACACCCAGTTCCCGGCCGAACCGGGCCGCGCGGCGCAGAATTCTGCGCAGGACATAGCCGCGTCCCTCGTTGGAGGGAACAACGCCGTCGGTGAGCGCGAAAGTGAGCATCCGGGCGTGGTCGGCGATTACGCGATGGGCCAGGCCCGGTTCGCCGGGCTGGTAGTCGACACCGCTGAGCTCGGCGATCCGATCCATCAGGGGCAGGAAAACGTCGGTTTCAAAATTGGAGTTGCTGCCCTGCAGCACCGAGAGCAACCGCTCGAAACCCATCCCCGTATCCACGTGGTTTTCTTTCAGCGCCACCAGCGAGCCGTCGGGCCTGCGTTCTGAGTTGATAAACACCAGGTTCCAGAGTTCCACGTAACGGTCGCCGCCGCTGTTGATCCCGCGTTTGGGATCGGCGGCGAGCTTGTGGTCGGCCGGTCCGGGGTCGAGGTCGATATGGATTTCGCTGCAGGAGCCGCAGGGACCGACATCGCCCATCTCCCAGAAATTATCCTTCTCGAAGCGGTAAATTTTATCGGGGCCGAGATCGGTTTCAGACGCCCACAGCTGCCCGGCCTCGTCATCTTCCACATAAACGGTTACGTACAGCTTGTCCTTGGGCAGGCCCCAGACATCGGTCAGCAGTTCCCAGGCCCAGGAGATAGCTTCGCGCTTGAAATAGTCGCCGAAACTCCAGTTACCCAGCATCTCGAAAAAGGTGTGATGGTACGTGTCGCGGCCCACGTCTTCAAGGTCGTTGTGCTTGCCGGAGACCCGGATGCATTTCTGGCTGTTGACCGCCCGGGTATAGTTACGGCTGCCCGCGCCGAGGAACACGTCCTTGAACTGGTTCATCCCGGCATTGACAAACAGCAGAGTCGGGTCGGCCTGGGGCACAACCGGCGCGCTGGGAACCGCCGTATGGCCCTTGCTCCGGAAAAATTCGATAAACTCTTTCCTGATCTGATCCGCACTATGCATAGTCTCATCCATTATATTCTTTAATAAAACTGCTCTAAATCTAACCAGTCCAATCATTAGCAGGGCGATCTAAACCGCCAGTACCCAATACTACAGAATCAATATCATGTTCATTTATATCTTCCACTTTTCTAAAAAATATCTTTCCCTTAAATATTCCGAGTTCATATATAGGTGTAAGTGATGTTCCATCTTCTGAAATTACACCAGGTACTAAATAGTAAGTTTTGAATTTTCTGTATAAATTTTTAAAAACTTCAAGATGATTACTATTTGGAAGTGGGTTCATGCGATTTATCCTACTTACACTCATTAAAACATCTCTGTTGTACTTATATCCTTGGCACTTAAAGCGGGAAATAGCTGCATCAATATCTGGTCCAATATGTACGGAATATCCAGTTTCTTCCCCTTCTATATCCCCTTCGATAATTGCAATACGCAATTCTTCCAATTCATCATTTTCGCCAAATCTCTCTCGCCACCCTTGAAAAATCTTTCTGCCAAAAGCTTCATTTTTATATCCAAGACCTAACACTGGCGGATTTCCCGGTACAGCTGCAAAAAATGTGGAACTCCATTTTGCTGCATCCCATAATTCTATATCGATTGGTGAAGTAAAAAACATCAATGTATTTGTATTAACAGACTTTTGAGGCAACTTTTTACGTTTACCAAGATTCGGCTTCAATACTTTTTGCTGGCCAGTTAATCTTCTGTAAAGTCCATCATAACCCTTAACTGTCGAAAGACAATAATAGGTGGCTCCTTGCAAAAGAATGGGTATAAATTCTTTCATAGATTCAGAAAAAATAACAGGTATAAATTTTTTATTTAGTGACTCGGCATTATAAATATGTTGGTATATGAGATTTCCTTCCCATTTAATACCTAGTCCTATTCCTTCTCTCTCATCGCCCATAACTCTTTTATAATAATTCTTAGTACATACTAGTACTACATGTTGTGCATCTCTAATTTGTTTGTCCATCCAGCGAGGCCATCCTTCGGGAGGCGAGTCCTCATATTGATCGAGCACACAGTCTACACCTTCAGAACGCAAGTGATTGGACAAATCCAATACTTTTTTATCATGTTCTACAGAATCGTGGCTGTAACTTATGAATACTTCTTCAGATTTAGCCATTATCTAGCTTTTTGAAATTGTTAACTTTTCACCAGCCTTAAATCGTTTCTTTTAAGATAAAAACTCCAAGTATTGAAGAAAAAAAGATACCTTTTTTGATGTTGGTATCTTTTTAATCGAGAATTTTTTTTATTGTAACGTATACTGCCGCCCGGCTGAAACCTCGGCTTGCAAGAAACCGCCCAACCTTCGCTTTATTTTTCTCCAAATCGGCAGTTCCTAGTATTGCCAGTTTCTTGCACGCGGCCTTTTCGGCCAGCAACTCGTCGCTCAAACCCTCATCCTCCAGCACCGCGGCGACAGCATACTGGGCCACTGTCCGGTCCACTCCCCGAGCCTCAAGCTCGGTGGTCACCGCCAGCGCCGAGCGGGGTGAACGGGAAAACCGCTGACGGGCGTATTCCCGGGCGAACGCCTCGTCATCCAGGTAGCCCAGTTCGCCCAGGCGGCCGATCACACCCGCAACCGTCTCCCTGTCGAACCGGGCCAGCAGCTTGGTTTCCAGTTCACGGACCGCATGCTGACGGCGCGAGAGCATTCCGGTGGCACTTTTCAGCGCCCTGCCGTAATCCTCTGTCCGGTTGTCGGCATCCGCCGGGTCCCGGCTATCGCTCACGGCCACGCGCTACTCGCCCTCGTCCTCAGAGCCGCCCGAACTTTCGGCCGGTCTTTCCTCCACCTCGGATTCGATCAAACCGAAATGCTGCTTGACCTGTGTGTCGATCTTCTCGAAAACGTCCTTGTTTTCCTCGATAGAAGCCTTGGCGTTCTCGCGGCCCTGGCCCAGGCGTTCACCGTCGTAGCTGAACCAGGCTCCGCTTTTTTCGACAATCCCGCTGTCGACAGCCAGGTCGAGCAGGGTGCCGGAGTAGCTGATCCCATGGTCGAACATGATATCGAACTCGGCGTTGCGAAACGGCGGCGCCACCTTGTTCTTGACCACCTTGACCCGCGCGCGCATGCCGGTAATAGTGTCGGCGTCCTTGATGTTGCCCACCTTGCGGATATCCAGCCGCAGCGAGGAATAGAATTTCAGCGCCCGGCCGCCGGTGGTCGTTTCCGGGTTACCGAACATCACGCCGATTTTTTCGCGGAGCTGGTTGATGAAAACCATCGCCGTGAGGCTCTTGTGAATCGTCGAGGTCAGCTTGCGCATGGCCTGGCTCATCAGCCGGGCCTGCAGGCCGATGTGGGAGTCGCCCATCTCGCCCTCGATCTCGGCGCGGGGCACCAGCGCGGCCACCGAATCCACCACGACCACATCGATCGCGTTGCTGCGCACCAGCACCTCGGCGATATCCAGGGCCTGCTCGCCTGTATCCGGCTGGGAGATCAGCAGGTCCTCCAGGTTCACGCCCAGTTTCTGGGCATAGCTGGCGTCGAGCGCGTGCTCGGCGTCGATAAACGCCACAGTCCCGCCCGTTTTCTGCGCATTGGCGATCACGTGCAGTGCGAGGGTGGTTTTGCCCGAGGACTCCGGGCCGAAGATTTCGGTCACCCGTCCCCTGGGAATACCTCCGACACCGGTTGCGATATCGAGGTTCAGCGCACCGGTGGAAATCGCCGGCACCTGGACCATCGGGCCGTCCTGGCCCAGACGCATGATTGCGCCCTTGCCCCACTGGCGCTCGATATGAGTAATCGCCAGGCCAATCGCCTTCTCTTTTTCCTTCGCCATGTCAGTGGCCATCATACTCCCCTGATACTGAGTGTCTGCTGGAGTTAACATCTTGAAACAAAAATAGTTACATCGGCATATCGTGTCAACTGCCGAATGTCATCGAACCGGAGTCCCGATGCTGACTTCCGGACCGCCGCCGCCGAAGTTTTTTACTGCATCGGCTGTAAAAGCTGTATTGTCCTCCAGTTGTTCCGGCGTCACGCCGATGGGTGCGAAGATCACGATCAACGCCCGGACAGTTTCCCGGCGGATACGCGTCCTGCTGCTGTCGGCAGTCGGAGAGCCGAACGGCCCGGCGCTGTCGTACATCGCGTAGCGGCCCTCGAGGTTGACCCGGTCCTTGCCGATCCCCTCGTAGAAATCGCCGGCCTCGCCCCTGCGCAGAACAACCGATTCGCCCTGCACGTTATCTAGATCGTAGAGGCCCAGCGGCAGCATGCAGTTCAGGCTGCAGAAGTTGATCGTATCGACCAGGGAGTTTATCCGGTAGAGCTTTTTGCCCTTGATCAGCCGTCGGATCAGGGCCTCCGAGGACGGCCGGTTGCGGGTAGGATCAACCCCGATCGAGCGGTAGAGCTCCCGCGCTTTCTGGATTCCCTCGACCCCGCTGACAGTGCAGCCCTCGTAACGCCGTGCTATCTCGGCGCAGAACGGCTCGAATACGGCCCAGAGCGCCGCGCCGTCATCAATTTCGATCCCCTCGCAGAACAATGGAGCCAGCCGGACGACACCCTGCAAGCCACTGTCTATTTCGATCAGTGGAATATTTTCCGGCAAGATGTTTCCTTTAAATTTTATGGCTCTAAAAATCGTAATCAACTGAAAAAACAGTCACCTTTTGCAAAACCCGGCCACCGTAGGGGCGACGCATGCGTCGCCCCTACAGCCATTCAGGAGTTATGAAACAGATTCTAACATTATATCGATCAAATATAACGATCTGCCGAATACTGGCAAGAGGTCAAACACAAAAAAAGGGGCGGCGCATGCGCCGCCCCCTGAGTTGCGGGAATGAATCAGTTCCTATTCTTCGGATACTTCGGGCTTGTTGTCAGGCGCGAAATCGGTGCCGGGCCGGAGAAGCAGCTCTTCCTTGATTTTCAGCGCCCGCTCGCGGTCTGAGGCGGTCATCTTCCAGTAGATAATCAGCCCGATACCGCCGATCAGCGAGGCCAGCGCCCAACCGAGTTCATTGGTATGGTACATTTTACCGGTGGCAATCATCGCAATCAAAAAACCCAAGCCCAGCGCCAGGAACACCACGCCGAACGGCAGGCCCAGCCTGCCCGGCAGCTTGATATTGTACTTCTCCGGGTTGATCCCGCGCTTGATCAGTTCCACGTTTTCCGAGTGTTTACGAGTCACGCCGAAATAAACGATCAGCACCAACGCCGCGAATCCTGCTATTGGGATAAATGCGCCAATAGTTGCCGGTCCCATACTAACCTCCAGTTAAGTTGATAATACTTGGGACTTCTCTCGTCAATCTAGATCATAAGACGCAGCCCGCGACCGGCTGCTTTCAATTTTCTTACAAACAAGGCTTGCTCCTGCTGAATCCTTAGGACGCAGTGTTCTTTCCGCCGGTTTCAACTTATTTCGCCTGCAATTGATTTTTCAACAAAAAAAGTGAAATTTAGACGGGCGCCGCTACGTCATAGGACTCAGACAGCATTCGAAAACTTTATCTCGCGGGACCATGGTCCAGTCCGACACAGATTTCCGGCAACTGGTAGAGACCTATCAACACCAGGTCTATAACCAGGCCTACCGCATGCTCGGCAACCGCGAGGAGGCCGAGGAGGCGACCCAGGACATTTTCCTCAAGGTCCACGGTTCGCTGGAGGATTTCCGCGGTGAGGCCAAGCTGTCGAGCTGGATTTACCGGATTACGGCCAATGTCTGTATCAGCAGGATGCGCAGGAAGCAGTTGAACGCAACCAGTCTCGATTCGCCGATGGCCGAACAGGGCCGCAGCGTGGCCGAGGTGGTGGCCGACGAGGACGAGGACCCGGAGGAGGAATACGCGGCAGCAGAGATGGGCGGGATAGTGCGGGAACAGTTGCGAAGGCTTAAACCGGAGTGGGCCCAGGCAATCGGCCTGCACTATTTCGGCGGGCAGAGCTATGACGAGATAGCCGAGGAAATGGAAATTCCGCGGGCGACCGTGGCCACATATATCAGGCGGGGCAAGATGCAGTTGGCGGGACTAATAGTTGCACAAACCGGAAAAGACGGCGTATATTTAAAATAAATCAGGCGAGGGACATCATGGACTACCAGGAATTCGAGCAACACGTGGCCGAATATGTGGAAGGCGGCCTGGATCCGGAGTTGAGGCGGCGGATGGATGCTGCCCGCGCGGCCGACCCGGCCTGCGATCAGCTTGCCGGCATCCACGAGCAAATCCTGCATACTCTGGAGGAGACTCCGCAAGTGGACGCTCCCGCCGGCCTGGCCGACAGGATAATGGCCGAGGTCCGCGTCCGGGAACAACTGGTCGCAGCCGAGCAAAGAGCTTTCAGACGTGGAATCTGGCTGGGAGTGGCGGCGGCGGCGATGGGAGCGGTGGCGCTGGCGATTTTCCTGTTCGTGTTCGACCTCAGTACGGGTGCCGCTACTATCGAAACCGCCCGGGCCACCGGCAGCGGCTGGATGGCGAAGGTGTCCAATACGCTCTACGGCTGGTACGATACGGCAGGCGTTGCAATGAAGGCCAACGTGGATCTGCCGCTGGTCAACCATTCGGCGCCGCTGTATGTTTTGGTCTTGAGCGCGATCGCTTCCGGGATACTGGCCTGGTTCCGGGAAGAGGTCATGGCGGCGGTGGATAGTTTTTAGCGAGCAGGGCAGTTTTCTGGAAGACATAGTTAAAGATAAAGGGCCACGGCTTGCCGTGGCCCTTTATCTGTTCTGGCTGTGGCGAAAATCAGGTTAGCCATTACGACAAAAATCCCCTCTATCAAGAGGGGTGACTGCAACAGCGGGCGGGGTGTGTTTCTCTATAACAATCTCTCTCCACCACGCGCAAAAAAGGGTTTTGACAAAAAAAGGGCGACGCATGCGTCGCCCCTACGGGAAAACCATGCGGGCGAACACGAGGTTCGCCCCTTCATGACAGACCGCTTCAACTCTGTTTGGCAGCCATCACATTCAGGTCGGTTTCACCCTCGGTGGTGGCGATAATCGAGGTGCCGCAGGAGTCGCTCCAGACGTTGACCGTGGTGCGGCCCATGTCCAGGATCCGGTCCACGGCCAGGATCAGCCCCACGCCCTCCAGCGGCAGTCCTACCGCCTTGAGCACCACGCTCATCATCACCAGCCCGGCCAGCGGGATTCCCGCCGCCCCGATAGAGGCCATCAGCGCGGTAATAACGATTACGACCTGCTGCATGACCGAGAGTTCCATTCCCTGCCCGTGGCTGAAATAGTACTGGGCGATAAACACGACCGCCACGCACTCGTAGAGCGCCGTGCCGTCCATGTTGACCGTGGCCCCCAGGGGCAGGACGAAACTGGTGGTCTTGTTGCTGACCCCCGCGCGCTCCTCGGCGCACTCCATCGTCAGCGGAAGAGTAGCCGAACTGCTGGCGGTGGAGAAAGCGGTCATCAGCGCCGGGGCCATCGCCCTGGCCTGCTTGACCGGACTGACTCCGCCGATAAATCGCAGGAATAACGGCAGAGTGACACAAGCGTGGATCAGCAGGGCGGCCACCACGCAGAAGGCGTATTTGCCCAGCGGGATAAACGGGGCGAAACCGGTGCGGGCCACAACCGAGCCGACCAGCCCGAACGCGCCGAAGGGTGTAAGATAAATGATAAACCTGGTCATGGTCATCATAATCTCAAACATGCCTTTGATGAAGCTTTCCACCGGCTCGCCGAATTTCCTGTCGACGCGGGTGATAAACACGCCGATCAGGATGGCGAAAAAGATGATCTGCATCATCCGGCCCTCGGCCGCCGCGGAGATCGGGTTCTCCGGGATCATGCGGATAAACAGGTCGGTTATACCGGCGCCCTCGGCGGCCAAGTTCTGCGGAGCCGCCTCCAGGCCCAGCTCCGCGCCTACGCCAGGTTTGACAATATTGACGATCAACAGACCGGTGAGGATCGCAAGCAGCGAAGTAGAAAGGTAGTAGAGCATGATTTTGCCGCCCAGACGGCCCAGCTTGCCGGTGTTGCCGATCCCGGCTACGCCCGTGACAATCGAACTGAACACCAGCGGCACGATCACCATCTTGAGCAGGGTCAGGAATACCGTTCCAAGCGGCTGCGAGACAACCAGCAGCGGCTCACCGATCTGCCAGCCGGAGAGAACTCCGAGGATGATACCGACAAAAATCCAGCTCGTCAGACCTATCTTGCGCAATGCGTCTCCTCTGCGTGATCATCTGTTCTGTGCAGTTTGGACTCCAGCGGTACGAGGTTCCGGAACCGGACCGGGCAAGCCGCTCTTTATTTCCACAACAACGCGCGCTGCCGGGGTGTCAGTCGCCGAATCTCTCCGTAACTCCCTCACCGAGTTCCTCGATCCGCTGGCTCAGGTAGTTTTTGATCCTGCCCACGCTGTTCATGCTCAGCACCCTGTCTGCGATATCCCGCGCCTGCTCGCAACTGATCGAGCGGATGACTTTCTTGATTACGGGGATCGCCGCCGGACTGGTCGAGAGTTCATCGACTCCGAGACCGACAAGCAGCAGGGCCGAATCTGGATTACCGGCCATCTCCCCGCAGACTCCGACCCACTTATTACTTCTTTTGGCGGCCTTGATCACTTTATCGATCAGCCTGATGACCGCAGGGTTCAGTGGCTGGTAGAGATGGGCGACGCGCTCATTGCCCCGGTCGGCAGCCATTACGTACTGGATCAGGTCGTTGGTCCCGATTGAGACGAAATCGACAAAGTGGAGAAAATCATCGATCATCAGCGCGGCGGAGGGCACCTCGATCATACTGCCGATTTCCACCCGCCTGGCTATTTTCTCACCCTCATCCTCCAGTTCCCGGCGCACCTTGCGGATAAAGGCCATCGATTTTTTCAATTCCTCGATAGCAGAGACAAGCGGCAGCAGGATCCTGACATCGCCGTGCGGCGTGGCGCGCAGGATCGCCCGCAACTGGGTGCGGAAGATATCCTTGCGCTGGAGGCAGATCCTGATCGCCCGGTTGCCGAGAAACGGATTCGGGTCAGGAGAGGATTGGATTTGGGTGGAAAACTTGTCCGCCCCCAAGTCGAGCGTCCGGATTATCACCGAATCGGGAGACAGGCGGCGGGCAACCAGTGAATAAGCCTCATACTGCTCCTGCTCGCTGGGCAGGTCAGGGCGGGTAAGGTAGAGGAATTCCGTGCGGAACAATCCCACACCCTTGGCGCCGTGGCTGATAACCGAATCGATTTCACTGGGGAATTCGATATTGGCCGAGAGTTCCACCAGAGTACCGTCCACCGTGCGAGCCGGCAAATCCTTAAGTTCGGCCAGCCGGTTTTCTATCTTACGGTATTCGGTGGCGCGTTGATAGAATATTTCTGACTGCCGCCTGGTGGGCCTGATAATCACCCTGCCGCTGTAGCCGTCAACTATCACCTGGTCGCCCGTGGTGACCTGACTGCTGATATCGCCCAGCCCAACCACGGCTGGTATTTCCAGAGAGCGGCTGAGAATGGCCGTATGGCTGGTGGTGCCGCCGACATCGGTGGCGCAGCCCAGCACCATCTTAGGGTCAAGCTGGGCGGTTTGCGACGGGGTCAGGTCGTGGGCCACCAGCACCGTCGGTTCGGTCAGTTTGATCGTGGAAATATCGCCGAGCCCCATCAGATTAGACAGCACTCGCCGTTCCACATCGCGGATATCGTCGGCACGGGCACTCAGATAGGAATCACTGCCCAGATCGGCCAGCACTTTGGCGAACCGGTCCACAGTCATTGCATAGGCCTGCTCGGCGCAGATTTTCTGTTCGCGGATCAGGGTGGTGGTCTGCTCGACAACCGTCACGTCGTCGACCATCATCAGGTGGGCATCGAAAATACTTGCGGTTTTGTCTTCCAGTTTGCTGCGTAGCCTGTCCCGCAGTTCCCCGCATTGCTGACGGGTCAGGTTCAGGGCGTCCTGGAATCTCTGTATCTCGTCTGCAATCTGGCCCGCACTCAACTTGCGCAGCGGGATATTCATAACCCCGTGGCCGATAACGGCCACTTTTCCCATCACCAGCCCCGGAGAGGCGACCAGCCCGGTCAGAATCAGTTGGCCTTTCCTTTTCCTCCCGGAGCCCTTGGCCTTTTTCCCGGATGCGGGCCTGGGCATTTATTCCTGCTCCTCGCCGTCTTCATCGAACTTGTTCTTGAACAGTTCGACCACAGCCCGCGACGCTTCCTGGGCATCCTCACCCGCGACCGAGACCATCAGGGCAGTTCCCTGCTCGGCCGCCAGCATCATGACTCCGAGGATACTCTTGGCGTTGACTTCCATGTCATTTTTCTTGAGGTATATGTCACTCTTGAACTTACTGGTGGTTTGAACCAGCAGTGCGGCCGGCCTGGCGTGAAGGCCGAGCTTGTTCAGGATCGTCACCTCTGTCCGGAGCTGTGGCATTTTCCAGTGGTCTTTTGCGGATTCCAAATTTTATGTCACGTTCCTCACCGGTTGAATCAAATTTATAACTCCGCAAATTATAAGGTCATTCCGAAACTTCGTCAATATAATCGACCGGCTGCATTTGTTCAAGCAATCTGCGGTTGAACTCCTGGGCAGAATTATAGCCCTTGAGTTTGAGCAGATGGTTCGTGGCAATAACTTCGCTGATCACCGTAATATTCTTTCCCGGCACCAGCGGAACACGTACCAGCGGAAGTTCGACAGCCAGGATTTCGGTGGTGTTGTCCGATAGACCCGTGCGGTCGATATCCGCTCTGTCGTCCCAGTGGACAAGCTCTACAACCACCTCGATCCGCTTGCGCTTACGGACGGCCCTGATACCGAACAGCCGGAACACGTCGATAATCCCCAGGCCGCGGATTTCCATGTGGTGGCCCACCTTATCGTTGGCGATACCGACAAGCGTCTCGTCGCCCTCGCGGATAATGTGAACGACATCGTCGCACACCAGACGGTGACCGCGCTCGACCAGGTCCAGCACGCATTCGCTCTTGCCGATCCCGCTGGGACCGGTGTAGAGCAGACCCACTCCGTAAACATCGGCCAGCGAGCCGTGAAGGTACTCGTGGGGCGCAAAATGCGTTTCGAGAAAGGTGCTGAAGCGTCGGGTGAATTCCTGCGTACCCAGGCTCGTGCCCAGCACCGGACGGCCATGACGCTCTGCCACCTCCAGCAGAACCGGTGGAGGTTTCAGTCCCTTGGTAACGAAAATGCACGGGATTTCGAACCCGCACATCCTGTCCAGGAACTTTTTAAGCTCGGGGCGTTTCAGGCTCTGCATGTACACTACTTCCGTCTCTCCCATCACCTGCGTTCTGTCCCAGGCGAATCTCTTTGAAAACCCGGCCAGGATCAACCCGGGCCGGCTGACCTCGGCGTTGATTATCAGGCTTTCGAGAGTTTTCTCGCCGGTCAGCAGGTTCAGCTTGAACCGCTCGCGATATTCGCGGTAGATCGTGGCGACCTTCAGCTTTTTTTCTTTCTGTTCCATAGGCTTGCCGCAGTCCCCGGCCCGTTACGGGCATCTTGCGCAAAGCCGCCTCTCCCGAGGGTTACGGAAGACGCGGCTCTGCAAATATCTGTTGAATTTTCGGTACAACTCCTGTTCGTCAGGTTCCGGTTCTTTCTTCCTGCTGATCAAGCTCTTCATCGGGATCAAACGTCAAGACCGGCTGGCCGACTTCTTCCTCAACGGCTTCATCCCGTCTCTCCTCGGCGATCAGCTTTCCGCTCAGGATCGCTTCCTCTTGAGTAAGTGACTTGCGGCGTATCCTGCTTTTTTTCTTCGACAGCTGCCGGTCCAATTTATCAACACAGGAATCGAAAGCCGCCCGGAGATTGGCGCCGTCACCCTTGGCGAACAGGGTGACTCCGGTAATGTGGAGGCTGATTTCGACAAAGTTGTCCCGGCCTTCCTCGCTCATCAGCACCTGGGCATCGACAATTTTCTGGTAACGGTATTCCAGGCCCTGAAGCTTGCTTTCGATATAGCTTCTCAGACTGTCGCTGATTCCCGCATTCTTCCTGGTGATATTAATCTGCATCAAATCCCCCCTTCAGGATTCACGAAAACCTCTCCTAAACTCCGCCTCACTGTAGTCACCTGCCACCCGTCCACGTGCAGTTCACCCAGATTGCAGTCACCTCGACAATGTATTTTTATCGATCGGCCTCCCGGGAAGTGTTGTGATTGATGCTCGGCAAGATATGCCATCTGAAGATAAGGATAACAAATTTAACAACCGGCTAATTAAACATAGCCCAAATTCAGTCCGATGTCCACCGCGGGGAGTGGAAAAATGACCGGTCCCCGTTGATCTGTAACAGAAAGATTAGACGCGTTTGCGCATCCTGGCCGGCAGAATACCCATCTGATCGCGATACTTGGCCACCGTGCGCCTGGCGATCCTGATCCCCTCCTCCTTGAGACGGGCGACAATTTCCTGGTCGGTGAGCGGTTTAGAAGTGTCTTCGCCCTCGATCATCTTGGAGATATCATTCTTGATCCCCCGTGCAGAAACGTCCTCACCGCTTTCGCTGGCCAGTCCGACACTGAAGAAAAACTTAAGCTGGAACACGCCCCTGGGGGTCTGGCAGTATTTGTCGTTGGTCACCCGGCTGATCGTGGATTCATGCATGTCGATCGCCTCGGACACCTCGCGAAGGGTCAGCGGCTTGAGGTGGCTGATACCGTGCTCGAAAAAGTTGTGCTGCTTATCCACGATGTAGTTCATGACCTTGAGCATGGTCTGCTTGCGTTGCTCGATAGCCTGAATCAGCCAGTTGGCGCTGTTGAGCTTTTTGTAGATGAAATCCTTGGTGTCGCCCTTGAACTGTTTCTTGTCCCGGGCGATTTCCCTGTAGGCGCGGCTGAGCCTGAGGCGGGGCAGGTTGAAGTCGTTGATGTAAACGATATAGTCGCCCTCGACTTTCTCCACAACCATATCGGGCACCACGTAATTATCGTCACGGCTCTCGCTGATCAACCTGCCCGGTTTTGGCTCCAGTTGGGCGATCTGATCGGCGGCGTCCTGAATTTCCTTGAGTCCGAGGCCGATGGATTTGGCGATATCCTGCCAGTGCCGCTTGGAGAGCTCATCGAAAAACTCATCCACCAGACGGTAAACCAGCTCATCCTCCCTGCCCTTGTCGCGCAACTGGATCAGCAGGCACTCACGCAGGTCGCGGGCGCCGATTCCGACCGGATCAAGGGTCTTGATCCGCTCCAGCACCTCGAGCACATCATCCTCGGCGGCGCGCAGCCGGAAGGCGATTTCGCTGACCGAACTCTGCAGATAGCCGTTGTCGTCGATATCGCCGATAATTTCCTCGCCGATCCGGCGCTGCCCGTCGTCAAGTTTCAGCAGGATCAACTGTTCGATAAGGTGTTTGTAAAGGGAGCTGCCGCTGGCGGGAGCTTTTTCGTGGAATTCGCGGTCGTCAACTTCCTGGGCGTAATTATCGTAGTCCAGGTTGTCGTTCTCCTTAAGGATTTCGTCCCAGTCGATATCGCCAGTGTCCCCGGAGGTCAGGTCGCCTTCGTCCGGTTCCCCCTCGATCAGCGGATCGACTGCCTCGTCAGAAGGGTCGCTATCATCCGCGTCTGAATCCTGATCGTCCCCGCTATCCTCGCTATCCCCGATTTCGTCTTCCTGCGGGGCTTCCTCCTCGTCCTCGTCCTCGTCCTCGTCGGTGGTCTCCACTCCCTCTTCGGCCTCTTCGGCCATTTCCAGGAACGGGTTGATCATCAGCTCCTGCTTAAGATGCACCTGAAGGTCCAGCATGGGCATCTGCAGCAGGTCCATCGCCTGGTAGAGGCGGGGATTAATCTGCAGTTCCTGACGGAACTGCAGTTCCATTCTGACGTGTAGCGCCATCAGTTATTCCGCGGCTGAATTACCGGCTGAGACCCGGGGCGGCACCGCCCTCACATCCTGAAATCCTGGCCCAGGTAAAGTCTCCGGGCTGTCTCGTCGTTGATCAGGGTATCCGCATCCCCGCTGAGGTGGATCCGGCCCTCGAACATGATATAGGCTCTGTCGGTTATCTTCAACGTTTCACGGACATTGTGGTCGGTGATCAGGATCCCGATTCCGCGCTGTTTGAGCCGGCTGATTATTTCCTGTATATCATCGACCGCAATCGGGTCCACACCCGCGAACGGCTCGTCGAGCAAAATGAACCGCGGCTGGGTTATCAGCGCCCGGGTAATTTCCAGACGCCTGCGCTCACCTCCCGAGAGACTGTAGGCCCTGCTCTTGCGTACCGTCTGCAGGCCCAGCTCGTCGAGCAGCTCTTCCAGCCGCTCCAGTCGTTCGGCGCGCCTGAGCTTGCGGGTTTCCAGGATCGCCAGCAGGTTCTCCTCGACCGTGAGCTTACGGAAAACCGACGGTTCCTGGGGCAGGTAGCCGATCCCCATTTCGGCCCTGCGGTACATCGGCAGGCCGGTCAGCTTCCTGTCGCCGAAAAATATCTCGCCGGCCTCCGGCCTGATCAAACCGACAATCATGTAGAAAGTGGTCGTCTTGCCCGCACCGTTGGGTCCCAGCAATCCCACCACCTCGCCCCGGCCGACTTCGAGATCAACCTGATCCACCACCCTGCGCTTCTTGTAGACCTTGACCAGTCCTTTTGTATAGAGATGCGGATCAGACTGCCGTCCGCTCTCCGTATCGACAGTTTGCGAACTCGCGCTTAAAGCCATCTTCGCTGCTCCAGTCACCACAACCTCGGCCAATCCCAACAAGATTCGTGCCAGTTGCTTTTTAATTATACCGGGTTGCGGGCGGATGTCAATGATTTAACGGGGAGAAACGCTGTCAGGTTGCACAGAAAAGCCAGCAGAGTCAGGGATGGCAGTTATTACACCACCAGTGTCCGGAGGAAGATAAACGCCTCGCCCGCCGCCGCCCACCTCGACCACCTGCAAAAGAGTATTCTCGAAAACGAGCAGGATCATACCGCCCTGAACGTAGTTTACGCCGCTTTCCGCGCTTTCCTGGTAGTAGCTGCGCGACGAGCCGGTGGCGTAAATACTGTCCAGCGCGCCGCCGCTGAAAAAAAGCCGCAGGCTGTCGCCCTCGATCCAGCTTACGTACTTCTCACCCTCCCGGGCACCTGTCGAACCGTTTGCTCCGGACCAGAACTCCCCGCGGCCATCGCCGGTGGCCTCGATCCGCTCCAGTTCACGATCCTTCGAGATCACGTCCAATTCCGCGGCGCTCAAACTGTAATCCGGGTGCTCGAGCACAGGAGGACCGCCGCGGAAATAACTTATGTCCGAGGTGCGGTCGTGGAACAGACTGTCGGCGGTCACGGTCAGGCTGTCCTGCCAGAGACGCACCCGGCCGGAGGAGACAAGGCTGTCGGAACCGTAACTGGTGACCACATCGCCGGTGAGGTTGTACGCGTCCTCGCGCAGGCTGTCGTCGTCCGCGTAGTAGGTCAGCACGGGACGGCCGCGGAGGACGAGCAGTTGATCGCCGCTGCGGTAGATGGCGCTGGTGGCCGCGGCACTCGATCCGCTTTCGTCGTTGGTGAAGCGGACGTCGCCCTCGGCGCGCAGAACCTCGGAGCCGTAATCGTACTCCATCTGCTCGCTGCGCAGCTCCCTGGTGCTGTCGGCGGCGAAAGCGTCGCCCGTTACCCGGAACAGGTCCCTGTCGCGCCAGTACTCGCCCTGGAGCCCGCTGCCGCGGATGTCCCGAGATGACCATTGCAGGCCACCGAGTGCCCGGTAATAACCCCGCTCCAGGTGATAATAGAGCGTGTCGCAGGCCAGGACCCGCTCATCGCCGGAAACGCCCACGGACCCGGTGCATTGAAAATACCCGGCGTCCGGATAGTAAATCAACCGGTCGCAGGTAATAGTTGTCGCCTCGTGGGTAATCAGCACGTCGCCGTGCAGGAGGTATGTCCGGGCGCCGGTGGAATCCCTGCGCTGGAGAAACTGATCGGCGCGGCGGATTTTGAACGGGACGGAATCGGTGGAGTCCTGTTGCGCCGCCAGCGGAGATACGGCAAGCAGGAATAACAGGACCGGCAGCCGGCAGGCCGTCAGACTGGCTGATCTGCGCTCAGAACCGGTGGCCGAGCACATTGATATCTCCGGTCGGATTTTTCAGATCTATTTCCTCGAAGCCAACATCGGCGTTAAATCCATCGCCGCTGACCTCCCCGCGCGGCCCCCGAACAACCACGCTGCTGTCGCCGTGGATCCGGTTGTCTCTTTTGATCCAGACCAGGTGTTCGGTGTGCAGCGTCCTGCTGCTGTCGGCGCTGATCACCACCACCGAATCCATCGCTTCCATATCACCCGTATCGGTATGGATAATCCCCCGGCGGGAAGTCAGCACGGATCGCACCCGGCCACCGTCGGTATAAAACAGCACGGTCAGGTCCCTGGCTTTAAGCACCTGCTGTTCGCCGAATTTTTCGGCAGTCGAGGCGCGGGCCAGGCCCCGGAGAATCCCGTTGTCGGTCAGCGTCATCTCGAACCCGTCGAATATCTGGTCGGCTACCTCGGCGCTCTCCTGCGGCTGCTCGTTCACCTGCCCCTGCTCCAACTGCGACCAGCCGCATCCGGAAAACCGGGCGCTAGCGGCGGCCAGCAGAATCAGCGCGCAGCAGGACAATAATTTTCGAGGGATCGATTTCATGGCCGAAATCCGCTGGGTGTTCAGATTATCCTGGCCCGCATCAGGTCGTGGAGATGGACCATGCCGACCACTCCGCCGGACTCGTCGACAACCGGCATTGAGATTATCGAGTGACTTTCCATCTTCTCCACAGCCTCCACACACAGGTTATCCGGGTGAATGAATTTGGGGCTGGTGTTCATTACCTCGGCTACCGGAATCCCGATAAAGTCGGCGCTGCGGGCGAGCAGCCGCTTGAAATCCCCGTCGGTGACCACGCCGGCCAGACTGCCGTCACTTTCAATCACCGCGCAGATCCCGCGCTTGGCCACCAGTTCCAGCAGCGCGTCTTTCATCCCGGCATCCGACCCTACCTTACCGATGTCTTCGCCGGTAACCATCACTTCACGCACCCGCAGCAGGAGTTGACGGCCCAATGCGCCCGCCGGGTGCAACCGGGCGAAATCCTCGGGTTTGAAATCCCGTCGCACCAGCAGAGACACCGCCAGCGCGTCGCCCATCACCATCGCCGCCGTGCTGCTGGCCGTGGGCGCCAGATCGTGGGGACAGGCTTCCTGGGCCACGCCGGCGTCCAGGACCACGTCCGAGAGCGATGACAGCATGCTGTCCCGCTTGCCAGTAAGTGCGATCACCTTGATTCCCAGCCGCTTGCAATGGTGCAGCATCTGCTCCAGCTCGGTGCTCTCACCGCTCTTGCTGATCGCCAGGAACGTATCATCCCTGCTGACCAGGCCTATATCGCCGTGCATGAAATCTACCGGGTGGACAAAAATTGCGGGCGTACCGGTGGAGGTAAGCGTGGCGGCAATCTTGCGGCCCACAATTCCGCTCTTGCCGACTCCGGAGACTATCACGCGTCCGGCGGTGGAGCAGATCAGCTCCACGGCCTCGGGGAACGAGTTGTCGAGACGGCCGAGCAGCCCGTCCACCGCATCCCGCTCGATTCCGATCACACGACGGGCCTGCTCCAGAATCGACTTCCGGCTGGTGTCCCGGCAACCGTTTTCGTTTCCCTGCTTCGCGCTCAATGGTCCCCCAGGTAATTTTGCACTGCTTGGACATAGAGTCTCCTGGCTTTGAGAACCAGGGTAATCAGCTCCCGCACGGCACCCTCGCCGCCGGGCCTGACGGGAACCCAGACCGCCGCCGCCAGCACCTCGGGGATCGCGTTGGGCACGGCCACGGGCAGCCCCACCAGCTTCATCAGCGGCAGGTCGATCATGTCATCGCCGATAAAGCTGATTCTAGCCATCGCTACGCCATGCTTGGCACTTATCTCCTTCATGGCCGCCGCCTTGTCGATACAGCTCAGCCGCATCTCGTCGATCGGAAAACGCTCCATGCGGATCCGGGCCGCGGGAAGGTTGCGGCCGCTGAGCACGACAAGTTTTACACCCACGTAGCGGCAAAGGTTCAGCGCAACACCGTCCTGGACGCTGAAACACAGCAGTTGCTCGCCGTTATCAAGCTGCCAGGTATGCCCGTCGGTCAGTACCCCGTCGATATCCATGGCAATGATTTCAACCTTGGCGGCCTTTTCCACAACCTCCGGCGGCGCATCCGGCTCGTTATTCAATTCCGGCAGATCGAATATTTTCCCTGACATAGTCTCCCAGTTCCACCAGTTCAGGTATCAGTTCGTTCGCCTGCTCGATACTCAGGCTCGTGCAGGGGTCGCTGGCCGCGTTGGGCGGGTCGGGGTGGACCTCCAGAAACAGGCCGTCCACTCCGGCGGCCACGGCCGCTCGGGCCAGCAGGGGTACATGCGCTCGGTTTCCTCCGGAAATCCGGCCCGCTCCGCCCGGCTGCTGCACGCTGTGGGTGGCGTCGAATACGACCGGGCAGCCGCTGGGACGCATGCCCCGCAGCGAGCGGTAATCCACCACCAGGTCTCCGTAGCCGAAAAACGTGCCGCGTTCGGTGAGCAGCACTCCGCCCTCACCGGTCCCACGCGCTTTCTCCGCCGCCCGGCATGCCTGCTCCGGCGACATGAACTGTCCTTTCTTGATATTGACGATTCTGCCCGTGGCAGCCGCGGTTTCGATCAGCTCCGTCTGGCGAGACAGGAAAGCGGGTATCTGCAGGATATCCACCACCTCCGAGGCCGGAGCGGCATGCGGTGTTTCATGGATGTCCGTGCACAGCGGCAGGGAGAATTTCTCGCCCACCTCGCGCAGAATCGCCAGACCCTTGTCCAGGCCGGGGCCGCGCGGGCTGTCGCCAGAACTGCGGTTGGCCTTGAGATAGCTGGCCTTGAAGATAAAAAAAACACCGAGCCTCGCGGCCAGCTCAGCCAGCGCCCCGGCACTGCGAAACATCACCTCCCTGCTCTCGACCACGCAGGGTCCGGCGATAAGAAAAAGCCGCTCGCCGCCTCCCAGGCGACCACCGGCCAATCGGACTACTTCGCTGGAGAACAGGTCGGAATTACGGTCATTCTTGCTTTCGTTTCTCATTGTTTTCCTTGGCCGCACGGATAAAATCGCGGAACAGAGGATGCGAGCGCATCGGCCTGCTCTTGAGTTCCGGGTGGAACTGGCAGCCGATAAACCACGGGTGGTTCTTGAGCTCGATTATCTCGACCAGCTGTCCGTTTGGGCTCAGTCCGCTGAAGATCATCCCTTTTTTGCTCAAAACCTGGCGGTATGCGTTGTTGATCTCGTAGCGGTGGCGATGGCGCTCGCTGATCAGCATTTCGTCGTAGATCTGCTGGACCTTAGTTCCCTCGGTAAGCTCGCAGGGATACGCCCCGAGCCGCATCGTACCGCCCTTTTCGGTAACTTCTGCCTGGTCCGGCATCAGGCTGATCACCTGATGCGGCGAGGAGGAATCGAATTCGCACGAGGTGGCCTGTTCGACATCGCAGACATTACGGGCGAATTCGACAATCGCGCACTGAAGCCCCAGACAGATCCCGAACATCGGCACCTTATTCAGCCGAGCGTAGCGGATTGTCTCCAGCTTGCCCTCGATCCCGCGGCTGCCGAATCCTCCCGGCACCAGGATCCCGTCGTACCGGCTCAGCTTGCGCTTGGCGGTGTAGCGGCTGATCCCCTCCGTGTCCACCCAAATCAGTTCCACCTGCACGTCGTTGGCCACCCCGGCGTGGACAAACGCCTCGATAATCGATTTATACGCGTCGACCAGGCTGACATACTTGCCGCAGACCGCGATTTCGATTTTCTTTTTCCCGTTGACCGCTTGGGCCACCATCTTTTTCCAGCGGCCCAGCCTTGGGCGCCTGGTGTCCAACTGGAGGTGCTCGACCGCCAGATCATCGAGCCCCTGGCTGTTGAGCATCAGCGGGACTTCGTAGATCGACTTCACATCGCGCGCCTCGAAAACCGCCCGCTGGGATACGTTACAGAACAGGGCGATTTTCTGCTTGATCTCGGTGCTGAGCGTGCGGCTGGTCCGGCAGACCAGCACGTCGGGCTGGATCCCGATCTCGCGCAGGGCTTTTACGCTGTGCTGGGTCGGCTTGGTCTTCAGTTCTCCGCTGGAGTCCAGGTACGGGACCATGGTCACATGGATGTAGAGCACGTTGCTGCGGCCCAGGTCCAGGCCGAACTGACGGATCGCCTCCAGGAACGGCAGCGACTCGATATCGCCCACGGTCCCGCCGATCTCGCTGATCACCACGTCCACCTTGCGCTTGAGCGTAAGCCGCACCAGGCTGGCCTTGATCTCGTCGGTGACATGCGGGATTACCTGGACAGTAGCGCCGAGGTAGTCTCCGCGGCGCTCCTTGGAGATGATCGTGTTATAGATCCGGCCCGTGGTGACATTGTTGTCCTGGGAAAGGGACTCGTCCAGGAAACGCTCGTAGTGGCCCAGATCGAGGTCAGTCTCGGCGCCGTCGTCGGTGACATACACCTCGCCGTGCTGAAGCGGGTTCATCGTGCCCGGGTCGACATTAAGGTAGGGATCGAACTTCATGATCGTTACACTCAGGCCCCGGCTCTTGAGCAGCATCCCCAGGGCGCTGGAGGTTATCCCCTTACCCAGGGAACTGACCACGCCGCCGGTGACGAAAATGTACTTGACTCCCTCGGTGTGCTTCAGCTGATCGCGCCTGACTTCGGCATACCTGCTCAAAACCGTGCCCCTTCCGAGATGGTCCCGGTGTAACGATTTGCTTTTTTCGTAGAATTTAAAAAATATAATCCCTGCCGCCTGCGATTGCAATCCTTAAGCCCGCGTTTTCAATCGAGACCGAGTTCCCTCATGGTCCGTTCCACCTCGGCCACGTCCCGGGGCAGATCGACAGCTATCGAGGCGGTAGCCTCGATTTGCGCAGCGTAGAATTCCGTGCCCGCATGGATCGAACGGAGCTGCTCCAGACCCTCGCTGGCCTCGATCAGCGCTACCGGCAGCGAGACCTGCTTCAGCAGCGCCTCGCGCCGCCAGACATACAGCCCGAGATGAATCCACCAGGGGTGTTCCCCGCCCGTGCCCACATTTTTCAGCAGGCCCCCGTCGCGGCAAAACGGCGCCTGCCCCCTGCTGAATGTTATCACTCTCCCGCCCGCGCCCATCACGACCTTTACCGCGTTCGGATCGTCAATTTCCCCGACGGTCCGGGCCGGACGGACCAGGGTGGTGCAGCCGGCCGATGGCGTGGCGTGGATCAACTCCACGGCCAGGTCAATCGGTTCAGGTTCGAGCAGGGGCTCATCACCCTGGATATTGAGCACTAGCGGAAACCCGGGCAGCTCACGGGCGACAATGGCTATCCGGTCGGTGCCGGTGGGCGTGTCAGCCGGGGTCATCACCACTTCGCCGCCGAACTCCCGCACGCAACCGGCGATCCGCTCATCGTCAGTGGCGACCACGATCTGATCGAGAGTGGCGCACCTGGCGGCCTGGCGCCAGACTCGCTCGATCATCGGCCTGCCGGCAATCATCGCCAGCGCTTTGCCCGGAAAGCGGCTCGAGGCCCAGCGGGCCGGAATAACTCCGAGAACTTTATCTTTTTGAGGTGGCAACGTTTTCTCCCGTGTGCTCCTGGTTGACTTAACGGCTTGATCAGGGTAAATATACTTCCCGGCACGACCGGCCGTAAACTCTGATAACAGAATAACCACTATCCGGGCCGGCGGACAAGATTTATCAGCCTGAAAGGTTGCAGATGAAAGTCATCCTCGCACAAACAGCCGGTTTCTGCAAGGGAGTCCGGCGGGCGATGGCCCGGGTGCTGGAGCAGAGCGACCAGGCGGCCGGCGGGCCTATTTTCACCGATGGTCCGCTGATCCACAATCCCCAGACTATCGAAATCCTGAAGCGCCGGGGCGTGCGGATCATGGACGAGGAAAACCACCCGTCGGAGGGAGAGACGATTTTCATCCGGACCCACGGGGTAACTCCCGAGCGGCGTGAGGAGATCAAGCGGATGGGCGGGCCGGTGTGCGACGCCACCTGCCCGGACGTGGCACGGATCCAGGGCCTGGTCCGCCGTCACCACAGGGCCGGAGAGATGGTGGTGATTGTAGGCGACCGCAAGCACGCGGAAGTGGTCGGGCTGGCCGGGTACGCAAAGGGTGAGGGCCACGTGCTCAATACGGTGAAGGAGGTCGCCGCTCTTCCCGAGGCCACCAGCGTATGCGTGGTGGCTCAGTCCACCCTGACCCGGGAAATTTACAAGCAGGTGACCGACGCGGTCAGGGAACGGTTCGGGAATGTGGAAGTGCTGGACACGATCTGTCCCAGCACACACCGCCGCCAGGACGAACTGCGGGAACTGGCCGCCGATGCGGATGCCGTTGTCGTTGTCGGCGGCAAAAACAGCGCGAACACGAGACACCTGGTTCAGATCAGCGAGGGAGTGAGAACGCCCACGTTCCACGTTGAAACAGCAGATGAACTTGAGGAAACCAGTCTCAGACGGTTCCGGACCGTGGCCGTAACCGCCGGCGCCAGCACTCCGAACTGGATTCTGATGCAGGTCGTCGAACGCCTTCGAGAAATAGAGCCCGAGAACGCAAGCGGCGCCTGGCGCCGGCTGAGACGGACGCTCCGGTTCATGGTACGCTCCAACCTCTATGTGGCCTTTGGCAGCGCGATGCTGTGCTATGCCAATGCGCGGCTGATGGGGATCAGTCTCGGCTGGCTGCCGTATGCAATCTCGTTCTGTTATATCCTGAGCGTGCACCTGATCAGCAGGTTCACCGTCAGCGGCGATGTCGTCCTGGAGAATCTGACAGCACCCATGCCCGGCTCCCGACTGAATAAATTGCTGCTCTGGCTTTCAATTGTAAGCGCCGCCGCCGCCCTGATACTGGCGGGAACGCAGGGAGCGGCCCCGTTCTTGATCATGTTCCTGCTGATCGGCCTGGGCATGATTTACCGGATCGACATCCCGGGAAAGCTGCTGGCAATCGGTGCTCGAAAGTTGTCTCTGCGGCTGATCCCGGCAAGCAAGGACCTGTTCATGGCCCTGGGGTGGTCGGTGGTGACAGTTATGTTTCCGTTTTACCTCAAGGGTCTGCCTCTGCTAACGCCCGCGTTCGCCCTGATTTTTATTTCAACATTCCTGCTGGTAACAGTCCGCTCCCTGCTGTTCGATCTTCGCGATATCCAGGGGGACCTGATCGTGGGCAGGGAGACCCTGCCGACCTTGATCGGCACGAAAAGGACATCGGCCCTGCTTTACTCGCTGACAACCCTCCAGGCGATCGTGATCGCCGCCGGAACGGTTGCCGGCTGGCTGAGTGGGTTCGGCTGGGTGATGCTTGCTGTGAGCGTTTACATTTTCTGCTACCTGCAACTCTTTCACCGCCGCACGCTCCAGGGAGAGATCCCTGTCGAGGTCACAGGCGACAGCCAGTTCGTGCTGGCGGGCGTCCTGGCGCTGCTTTTCAGTTGATTCGCCCCCGCTATTCCCTACTCCACCACTTGACTTTATCCTGTCGCAATCCTCATCTTTAGTTAGAGAATAGTATTGCATTGCCGCATTTTACCGCCGCGGTTTCCCACCATACTACGGGAGAAAGGAGCGGCAGCCATGCAGGATGACCTCAAACTTCGCGGACTTTCACGTAAAGACAGGCCAGCGCAGGTAGAAGAGCAGTTCAAGTTGTGGCAGTCCGGCGGCCGCCGGACCAGGCATGAGCCTGACCACCGGACCACTCGCTTTATCACGATTTCGCGGGAGTACGGCTGTGCTGGTTTCAGGATCGCCGACCGACTTGCCGAAATTCTCAACAGCCAGACCCGAGACCATCAACCGCCATGGACGGTGTACGACCGTAAGCTGGTCGACACGGTCTGCCGGAACCACAAGCTCAGCCGGGCGCTGGTCAACAGCCTGGACGATCAACGCAAATTCGCGTTCGGCGATTACATTACCGGGATCTTTACCGGCGAACCCTCCACCCTCCAGGTATTCAAAAAATTCGCCGAGACGATTTTCCAACTGGCGGCCCGCGGGCGGGTGATCCTGATCGGCAGGGGAAGCTGCGTGATCACCGCACATTTAAGCGGTGGACTTCATCTACGGGTTGTAGCTCCGCTTGACTGGCGGGTCAGGAAGGTGGCCGGTTACGAGGGGCTCGATGACCTGAAGCAGTGCAAGCGCCACGTTGAAAAAAACGACAGGGAGCGGGGCCGGTTCGTCAAAGACTTCATGGCCGCCAGCCTGAAAGACCCGCATCTCTACGATCTGGTGTGCAACCAGCAGCGGCTGGGGGTGGATGGCATTACCGACCTGATAATGCTGACACTCAAGATCAGGGGGAAAAAGTCTCTGCCAGAGCTAAGCGCGGTCTGAAAGTCTCGATGTCGTTCAGGCGGGCTGGACAGCCAGCGGCAGGCTGAACGAGAAGCGGCTGCCCTGACCCTCGATACTTTCGGCGCCGATCTCGCCGCCCATCGCCTGGACCAGGTTGCGGCAGATAGTCAGGCCCAGGCCGGAGCCTTTCATCCGCTCCACAGCCGCCGAGCGCCTGAACTTGTCGAATACGAACGGGACCTCCTCGGCGGGGATGCCCAATCCGGTATCGGTCACCTCGACTCGCGCGCAATCGCCCTCGCGGCGGCAGAACACGTCCACCCGTCCGCCTTCGCGGTTGTACTTCACCGCGTTGCCAACCAGGTTACTCACCACCCGCTCGAGCTGCACCGGATCGGCGGACACTTCCAGTTTTTCACCGGCTGGATGGTACAGACCGATCAGGTCTTTCTCCGCGAACTGCGTTTTCGAGAGTTCCACCACTCCCCCAACCAGCGAGTCCAGGTCGACAGTCTGCGGATTCAGCACAAGCTGGCCCGCCTCAAGGCGCGACAGGGTTAAAAAATCCCCGATCAGTTTTTCCATCTGGCTGCAGCACTTGATCACGTTGCCCAGCAGCTTTTTCTGTTTTTCGTTGAGCAGCCCGAGTTTCCCGTCGAGAACCAGTGTCGAGCTGCCGTAAATGATTCCCAGCGGATTTTTCAGGTCGTGGCTGAGCATGCGCACGAAATCCTCGCGCATCTGCTCGATCTCTCGCTCCCGGGTAACATCGCGGAACACCGTGACAGCCGCCACAGGATGCCCGTCATCGTCCCCGATCACTTTCCCCGTCCCGTCGGTAACCGGCCTGCTGGTGACGAGGTAATGGCTTTCATCGCAAACAAACTCCACGCCGGCCCCTTGCGCCTCGCCTGCCTTTTCGATCACCGCGCTTACCTCGTCAGAGATATCCATATCCCCCAGCTCAGCCCCCGGACTGAACCGGTCTTCTCTCCCGGCGAATCTGGAAAGAAACGGCTCGTTGGCGGTCAACACCCGGCCCTTGCGGTCGATCACCACCACCGCCTCGGCCAGGCTGTTGAGAATCGTCTCGGTTTTCCCTTTTTCCGTATCCAGCAGGCGCTGGTACTGGCGGCGCATCTCATCCCGGTCCTGCTGGCGGGCGAGCACTTCCTCATAAACCGTGTCGCGCGTGAGGTTGAACGCCTCGACCGCCCGCGCCGCCAGTTCCGCCGACTCCCCCTGGGCGTCGAAACTGTACACCGGCTCGTCTGAACCGTCACGGGCGATTACCCCGGCCGCAGCGAGTTCTTCCAGGTCGAGAGTAACATCACCTGCGGAGCGGTTCAGCCAGCGCGCCACGCCCTCCGGGTTGTCCATGGCGAACGGATGCTGCTGGAAATAGGCAAGAATTTCCAGCTTGGTGACCGTGTTGGCCACTTTGCGGATAAACTCTTTCAGCTCCTTGTCCAGAGCGGGCCTCCCGAAACGAAAAATGTGCTAAAGCTCGACATGGAACCTCTCGCCGTCGAACCGCAGCGGGGCGAAACAGGGGTAGCGGCCGGTGTGTTCCGGGTCCCAGGCGTGGTAGCAGATAACCAACCTGTCATCCGGCCCGTCGAACACGCTGTTGTGCCCAGTGCCGAGCTGGCTGCCGTGGGAGCGAAGGATTACCAACGGCTTATCGCCGTCGGTCAGCCTCGTGAACGGTCCCTCGGGCCTGTCTGAAACCGAGAGCAGGACGTGGTAGCTCCCGTCACGCCAGTTGCCCATGCTGGTAAACAGAAAATACCTGCCCGCATATGGAACCAGAAACGCGCCTTCCTCCCAGCCGACCGTCTCACCCGGAAACGCCTTGCGCGGTTCTCCAGCGGTTTCGGTGGGCGAAACCAGGCGGTCCACCAGCACCTGGCCGACATGCTCGTTGCCCTCGTTGCCGGTGAAAAACATCCAGCCGCCGCCATCATCTGTCCAGTTGGGGTTGGCGTCGATCGAGGTCTGAGCTGTCAGCCTGACTCCCTGGTCGAGATAAGGACCCTCGATCCGTTCGGCAATCCCCAGACGGACATAGCGCTTGTAGTTGTCTCCGTTGGAGTCGGCGGTGTAGTAGAGGTAGAACTTGCCGTCGCGGGCCATTATTTCCGGAGCCCAGTAGTTGGCGCGGCCGCTGCCCTCGTATTGCGGACGCCGCAGGATACCGCCGAGGTGCGTCCAGCTGCGGAGGTCAGCGGAGCGGTACATGTCGTAGAGCAGGCCGTTCGACCCACCATGAGCGCCGTGGTGGGTTCCGGTGATATACCAGGCGTCACCCCAGCGCATGCAGAACGGGTCAGGCATGGGATGGCCCAGTTCGATCCTGCGCCAACCCCCGGTTGCCAACGCAGTTCTCTCCTGTCCCGCCAGCCCCGGGGCTTTTGCGGCCAGGCCGGCAGCGGAAGCCAGGATAAAAGTACGGCGGTCGATGGCATCTCTCCTGAGCGAATCGTGAACCGGATCATCGCCGGGCCAGTGCGCTTTAGAACCCGCCGCCCTGACGTTCGCGCATCCGCCGTGTCGCCTGCGCCCAGCGGGTGGCGTCTTCGAGGATATCCTTGAGTTCCAGCCTGTCGGGACCCGAGCTTGCAGCTCCGCCGCCCATCACATCCACCGCTTTCTCGAACTTGTGCTTGACCTCGATCCCCTTGTCGCCGATCACGTACTCCTGGATCGACTTGTGATGGTCGGTTCCGCGCATTTTGAGGATCGCCACGGCGCGGTGGATTTCGCCCTCCAGTTCCACGTAGCGCAGCAGCACGAGGTTATCGAACAGTCCCAGCGTGCGGCGGCTGTCAATCTCCAGCGATCCGAACATCTTGTCCATTTCGAACGTGAACAGGCTGGTGACTCCGTGGTGGGCGAACAGTTTGAGCAGCGCGCCCAGGTAGTCGACCGTATATTCCTCGTCGTCCACACTCTGCATCAGCTGTGAGAGACTGTCTACCACCAGACGGCCGGGCTTGTGCTGGTCCAGCATGGATTTCAGTTCGTGAAGAAGCTCGTCGGGAGCCAGTTCGTGAGTGCTGCGGAAGAGGACTTTCAGCTTGCCGTCCCCGACATGTTTCTCCAGCCTGGCGCTGAACAGGCCGGTGGTTTCGAGAGCTTCGCTTTCATCGGCACCGAAGCGGACCAGCAGCACGGGTTCGCCGCCCTTGAGGCCATCGTACATGAACTGGGCCGCCAGCACGGATTTGCCCGTCCCGCTGCTGCCGGCCACCACGCTCGAACTGCCCGCGGGCAGCCCTCCCTGGCACATCAGGTCCAGGCCCTCGATCCCGGTTGAAACATGCGCCCTCGCCTGTTTCTTCCCTGTCTTTTTGCGCCCCTCGCCGTCGAGACCATGCAACGCGCCGCAGACCGGGTAGACCACCAGACCCGTATCGTTGAACCTCAGCGTGTGCTTGCCGGAAAGGTGCTTCTGCCCCCTGGATTTGACTACTTCCAGGAAGCGCTCCCGCCGCTGGCGGCCATGCTGCTCGTAAGAGAGGCGCACCACCGTATCGATGATATATTCCTCGATATTCGCGCCCTCGCGCTCGGTGGATTCGATCTCCTTGATCAGCACCGCGCTGCTGGTCAGTTTCATCAGCCCCGTAATAAACTTGCTGAGCAGGACGCGCAATTGCTGGGTGTTGTCCGTGAGGCGGCGGAAGTGGGTGATCGAGTCGACCATCACCCGGTTGGCGCCGATACTGCGCGAAATCCGGGAGAACCCGCTCTCGGGCTTGAGCAGCATGTCGCGGACAGCCTCGGGCGAGGACGGGATAATGCGGAGCAGGTTGCGGGATTCGAGGTGGCGGAGGTCCCAGCCGAACACGAGCGCGTCACGGTAAAGCTTTTCCGGTTCTTCCTCGAAGGTGATAATGATCCCGGGCTGGCCGAAATCCGCTGCCCCGCGATAGATATACTGCAAGCCCAGAGTGGTTTTACCCGCGCCTGGCGAACCCTCCACCAGCAGGCTGTTATCGGGGATTATCCCGCCAAAAAAGATTTCGTCCAGCCCCTCGGTCCCGGTTTTGATCAGTTCTCCCGCCATCATCTCTTCTTTCAGGTTCAGGCTTGCGCACCCGCATCGATCAGCACCTGAACCGCCAGGTCCTCATCGACATCGATCCCGTAGCTGCCATCAGCGTTTGCGGCCATCCCGCCGACCCCTGCGGCCAGGGCATAGCGGGCCCTTCCGCCGCGTGCTTTCTTGTCCAGCCGTGTCAGTTCCAGCAGCTTTCCGGCGGAAACGTCAAGCGCGCCGAGACCGACCGGCAAACCGAGTCGCCGCAGCAGGGCCGTAATCCTGTCGCGGTCGCCGGCGGCCATCAGTTCCAGGCGGACCGCCAGTTCCGCCTCCACCGCCATTCCGCACGCGAGAGCTTCTCCGTGCAGCCAGCCGAATCTGGTGAACGCTTCGACCGCGTGGCCCAGGGTGTGCCCGAAATTGAGTATCTGGCGCAGGTTGCTTTCGCGTTCATCGCGGCTGACCACGTCGGCCTTGATCAGGCAATTGCGCGCCACCAGTTCGGTCATCGTCTCTTCATCGCATCCCAGGATCTTATCGAGATTGTCTTCGATATAGCCGAACAAGTCCGCATCGCGGATAACCCCATGCTTGACCACCTCGGCCATCCCGCTTTTCAGCTCCCTCTCCGGCAGGGTATTCAGTACGCGGGGGTCGATCAGTACCAGCGCGGGCTGATGGAACGCGCCGAGCAGGTTCTTGCCCCAGGGCACGTCGATTCCGGTCTTGCCGCCGACACTGCTGTCGGCCATTGCCAGCAGGCTGGTTGGCACCTGCACCAGGGGAACTCCCCGGTTAAACGTGGCCGCCACATATCCCGCCAGATCGCCGGTCACGCCTCCGCCCAGAGCCACCACCAGGCTGTCGCGTCCCATCCCGGCGGTGAACATCCGGTCTTCGAGCTCCTCTTTAACTTTGCGGCATTTGCTGGCCTCACCGGCCGGGAATTGGATCGATTCAACAAGTCTGAATTTACTACCACGTAAAACTGTGGACAGATCACGTCCGTAAAGGTTGCCGACATTGCTGTCGGCAATCAGCGCCACAGCCCGGCCGGAAAACATTTCGGCCAGAATTGACGGGGTTTTTTCGAACAAGCCCGGTTCGATCAGGATGTCGTAGGAGAGGTCGTGACGGTCTGTGAGGGGAACGGGAACTGTTCGCATGATACCGGCGGCAAGCGGGCGGGAACTGGTGAGAGCCCCGCCGGCCGGACAAGTTAATTAAAGCTGGCGGAGGCACCGGCAGTGATGCGCCCTCCGCCGATCAACTGAATATTTTCATTTCCGCGGCAGTCTGAACTTCCAGGCTGGAGCCTTTGTCCCTGGCCCGTTTCCTGGCGTACTCCTGAACCTCGTCCAGCTTGTCGTCGCTGTGATTCGGTTCGTGGTGGAACAGCACCAGGGTTTTCACTCCGGCTTCGATAGCCCAGTCGACCGCATGGTCGGTACTGCTGTGGCCCCAGCCCCGGTGAGTTTCGTACTCTTCAGGCGTATAAGCGGCGTCGCAGACCAGCAGGTCGACACCGTTGAAAAAGTCGATCAGCCGGCTGTTCTGCTGCTCTACAATGGCTTTGACATCATCCTCGTCCTCGGATGAGTCGTCGCCCATGATATCGAAATATGGTTCGTGATCGCCGGAGAACAGGATCGAGCTGGTCCCGTCGGTTATCCGGTAGCCGAGTGTCAGGACCGGGTGGTTCATATAGTGGGCCCTGACCTTGAGCGAGCTGATTTCGAACTCGCCCTCGTTAAGCTCGTGGTAGTTCAGCCCGGCCGCAAGCTGGGCGGTAGAGATCGGGAAATAGCTGTAGTCCATCTGGCCGGCGAAAATCTCTTCCAGACTTTTTTCGTAGTGCAGCGGACCGTAGATATTGATGGTGGTGCCGGGGATGAACGCCGGGACGAAAAACGGGAAACCGTTGATATGGTCCATATGGGTATGGGTGATCAGCAGATTGATCTTGAGCGGCTTGGGCAGTTTCATCAATTCCAGGCCCAGTTCCCTGATCCCGGTACCGGCATCGATAATCAGCACTTCGCCCTCAAACGTCTCGCCATCATCGGGTATGATCTGCATGCAGGTGGTATTACCGCCGTACTTGACCGTAGTCGGACCAGGGGTTGGAATTGAACCTCTCACTCCCCAGAACTTGAGCCGCATATCGTTGTTCCCGCTGGTTCAGGATTGGAGGAAGACACTGGCCTTTTCAATTTCCTCGGCCAGATCGGCAAGCTCGGCTTCTATCTCGGCCCGTTCCAACCCGATCACCTCAAAAGCCCTGGGATCGACAACAGGCGTATCGTACTCTCCGGTATTTTCGTATCCGTTGGCACTGACAAAACAGTTCGCCACATGCACCACCCAGGTCAATTTGCTGCTGCTCTCGGCAGGGTGATGGTGGTTTAGAATCGAGTCGACCAGCACTTCGTCAAGCGACCATTTCAGCCCAAGCATGCTGCCGACTTCGGCGTGATCGATCCCGACTTTCTCCTTTTCAGCCACTATCCCGCTCAGCTTGTTATCTTCACCATACTTCAGAGCGCGGGAATAGATCATAGGCAGCGACAGAGCCATCACGACCTTGCCCAGGTCATGGATCAGGCCCGAGACGAAAAACTCATCGACCTCGGTGGGGTCGGTACCTATTTTCTTGCAGATAGCCCTGGCGGCTATCGCGGTGCCTAGACTGTGCTCCCAGAAACGGTGCTGGTCGAAACTTTTGATCGCGATCTTGTTCTTGCCCATCTGATTGACCACCGCACTGGAGAGGGCAAGGTTTTTGATCGTATTGATTCCGAGCAGAACGACAGCCTGTTTCAGCGACACTTTATTTGGCATTCCATAGTAGGCCGAGTTGATCAGCCTCATGACTTTGGCCGCCACGACTGGATCCAGTTGGATCACGGCCAGAATATCCTTAGCCGAGGAATTGATGTCGTTGGCGAGCTGAATAATCTTACCGACTGTCGTCGGCAGACTCGGCATCTTCTCTATGGAACTGGTCAGCTTGTTCTTGATATCATCACGCAACGGCAAAATTCAGCTCCACGGACAGTGCCCCCCATCGTTCTCTGACAGCGCCCCCACAAATCTACTAATATTAGTCAATTCTATAATTCATAGTCAAGGGTTTCCGATTTCCGGTTCAATCCGGGAAAAGCTTTAGATATCCCGATCAGAAGCTTTGAGAACGATTTCGGTAACTTCGGCTTTCGAAAAAAACCGCAACGGGAACAGGCGGCCCGCCCCGACACCGGGGCTGATATGCACCCGGCAGCCATCCAGCTCCACCAGACCCGAGCAGCTCCTGCGCCCGGCGTCGCTGTGCGTTAATATCGCACCAAGCAGCGGCAGCCTGATCTGGCCGCCGTGGGTATGCCCGCACATGATCAGCTCAGGAGCAAACCGGGCCAGAGGTCCGAGTCTGATTGGGGCATGGGTCAGGACAAGCCGCAGCGCATCCGGGTTAACATCCGCCGAGACCTCAGCCGGGCGATCCCTGTCGGTGGCAGGGTCGTCGATCCCGAAGACCTGGAACGGTCCGGCTCCGGGAATTTCGCCTTCGGCCAACTCGTTGCGCAGCAGCCGGACGCCGCGTTCCTCCAGACACCCGACCAGCCTGTTGATATCGTTTGCTACATGCAATTCATCACTCTTGCGGTTGAGTAGAGCATGCCAAAAAGCCCTGACCCACTTCAGCGGGTTGCCCGCTATCGAGTCCAGGTAATCGTGGTTGCCGAGCACGGCGAATTTTCCGCATGAGGCCTTAAGACGACCCAGAAAATCGCTGACCGGATCGATCCCGGAGTCATTGTCGATAAGGTCTCCGCTGATCATAACGAAATCCCACTCACCATCGAGCAGGCTTTCAATCCTGTCAAGCTTATGCCGAAGCGAGGCGGTAATGTGAAGGTCGGAGAGATGAAGGATCCTGACAGCGCCGCGATTTCGGCAAGTGTGACTTTGCAGGGGTATTTCCAAACGCCTGAATCCAATCCGGGTGCTTCTCCATACCTCCCAGGCCGCCAGCGCCGGTCCGGCGACTGCCAGCGCGCACCACGCCATGTTCATCCACCGCTCCCCACGCTCACTCGAAGACGTTTATATTCAGGGTGACAGTTATTCTGCGGCCCGAGTGGATGGACTTGTCCAGGTCCTGGAACAGGTGAATCCCCACACGGCCCATAATCGTATTGCCGGTAAAACCGAAACCGGCGTCCTGTTTCAGGTCGCTGAAGCTCTCGGAGGGGTCGTTGTGAAAGAACGCTGTCCCGGTCTCGTAAATAAAGTCCGCCTGCCAGCGAAAAAAGAGGTATTCCACCACCGGTATGGTCGGCAGGCTATAACCGTAAGCCGCCTGGATCAGGACCATCCTGTCACCTGAATAGGCGAAATTGTCATGCCCGCGCAGCGCATTGCCCATCGTATAGCCGCGCTGGAACGGAAGGCTCTGGTCAGCTCCCGCCAATTTGAGCCACAGATAAGTGTGGTGCCTGCTGTTAAATGTATCCCAGCGCTCAAGGCTGAAGACGTAGCGTGCGAATCCGTGATCGCCGCCCAGGGCTCCGCCCGCGAGTTCAGCCTCGAAGGCCAGGCGGCTTCCGGTCAGAGTGAAATAGAGATCGTTGCGCGTATCGATCACGCCCTCAAGAGCCAGGCCATGCAGCGGTCCTCCGTCAACCGGGAGGTTCGGCTCGAAATTCTCCGCGCCCACCAGGGTAAACGGGGATTGGTTAAACAGGCTGGCAAAGCGCTCGCTGCGGTAGATCAGCCCGATCCTGCTCCGCCTGCCGAACAGTCTGACCACTCCTGCGGAAAAGCCCTCACGGCGGAAGTAGTAGCGATGGTCGTAGCCGGCGACAAACGCCTTGATCGCGTTTTCCAGATCGCCGAGACGCCAGCGCCCGTTAGTGTCTGTCAGGCTGCGCGCTCCCAGCTCCGCCCGCCAGCGCTGTTCTTTATCCAGGGGAACCCTCAGCCGGCTGTCGAACCCGATCGCCTGGCGGGAAGTCGATGAGATCACCTTGGCCGAGAATACACGGAAATCTTTCCAGTCGGGCTGAACCAACTCGAATCCCCAGGAGACTGAGAACCCGTCAACCCGGTCATAGCCCTCGACCCTGAACCCGCCCATGGGGTTGGTCCACATATCGAGGTGGATCGGGAACGCACTTCCAACACTGCTCCGGTCCTCGACAGCGGAGTTCACCTCACGAACGGCGTCCGTGGAAGATATGCTGACCGTCTCACCGGCCACTTCGGCCCCGCGTGACTTGAACAGAGAGGAGCGCACCAGGATGATATCTCCCGCCAGTTTTGCTTCGCGCCGCAGGCCCAGCTCGCCGTTAAGTATCACCACGCTTCCGTTGACAGCCCTGTCCACCGCACCGTTACAGTTGACAAAGACGATTGTCTCGCTCACTCCCGACGGCTGGCCGCTCAGGACAGTGTCGGCCTGAAACACAAGCACGCTGTCGGCGTTGAATGCTCTTTTCAGCAGGGAAAGTTTGTCCGGCCCGTCCGCGGCAGCCCGTGACGGGGAAAACAGCGCAAACAAGGCGGCGGCAAGCATCGCGGGCTTCTGTAATTTTCTGCCGAACAGGTTCATCGATATTCTCTCCACCCAATGCGATTGTCTCAAGTATCCGGTATCCAGCGCGGATTCCCCCTGATCTGATAAAGAGTTCAATCTAATAACACGGAGTGCCGACTGAAAGGGTGAACCCGCGAAGAATTCGATTAGAGCTCGAGGAGGGAAAACAGAAACAGGAACTGGATTGTCAATCCGGCTTCTTCGGCGCTGCCTTGCTGAACCGGGTCGACAAGCCGAATGTTAAGCAGATTGTCCGCAACGTACGCCACCGCCACGTGCCGGCCGTCATCGGTAACCACATCCATCACCAGCAAGCCGGGCAGAATTCCGCTGACAGACCGTTCAAACGCCAGCAGCAGCGGCGTGCCGTTACTGCTTAGACTGAGATACGGACTTTGCAGGAATGCGCTCCGGTTGGTCGGCCAGTTCTGGCTGTAAAACCGGTGTACTTCCATCGCCCCGCCCCACGGACCGTCGGCGATCTCCAGGCTTTTACCGTTATACAGCTCGAGCTCGAACCTGCGCTCGTCGCCGCCGATTATATGATTGAGTTCCAGACGGTTCATCGCGGGCTGCAGGAAGTAAAAACTGATCGCCGCCCCCCCGGTAGTGCGGGACAGCTCGCCCTGCTTGTACAGAGCTGTCGATGGCCGGAACAGGTAGTCGGCAGGGTTGTCCGCCGCTATTTTATTTTCGTAATATTCTCCGAACGGAAGCGCTGCCAGAGTGAATATCGTGTAGAGCAGCACCAGCGACGCCAACAGCAGGATTAACTTGTTGGCAGCGCCGATCTTTTGCTGTTCCTTTTTTTCGCTCTTTCGTTCGAGCACCTTGCTGGTATCGAGATCGTCCTTGTGGCGGTCCAGTTCCTTGCGCGCGAAATAACTCAGTCTGCTGAAATCGTTGCGATCCATCAGCACGACCTCTTCGTCGGGCAGAGTCGAGTCACCGTCGATCATATCAAAGTCGCTGAAAGCTTCCTTGGCAGCCTTCAGCTCACCTGCCTGATCGAACTCTTTTTTCCTGATATCCGACAGATTTGGCAAAGACCTGCCGCCGCCCCCGCCTCCGCCGCCCCCGCCGCCTGGGCCAGCCGGACCGACCATTCTCTCATCGTAGATCACCTCGCCCGGCCCGAGAGCCTCGAATCCCACCCAGTCATCCGGCAAATCACTGTCTCCGCGCTCCACGATTTGCGGATGGCCGGCCTGGGTCTGACCGGTGATCCCGTCTTTAACATCATCCAGTACATTGTAAAAATTACGCTCGTTCATCATTTTGCTGTTCAGCTTGTTTACCCAATCGGCTCCGAGCTCTCCGGTCAGAACCTGCTCGAACTTCGGTCCGAACTTGGCTTCCAGCGCGGCTTCCCAGACGTCGAAATCGACAAACCAGTCCGCTGATTCCTTGCCGGCGGAATCACTCGCAGCCTGACTTACAGGATCGCTGACAGAGGCTGCCGCATCTTCGGCCCCGCCGCCTTCCAGTTTGTCCTCTTCCGAATCGTCCAGGCGGTCTTCCCCGGGGCCGTCCTCTTCGGATATGTCTTTTTGTCTTTTTTCAGCCATTAGGCACTCTTTGAGATTAACCGGAACCGTAACATCATGCCCAAATACCTGCCTGAAGCAACTTTGCAACGTTTGTCCGCTTCTGAGTCATTATGGCTCCAGATCAGCTTCAAGTCAAGTCATGATCTATCTACAAGTGAAGTAACAGTCATATTTAACGGGTTTCGAGAGTTCTTTGACAATTCTGTCCATCAGAAATAGATTTGCATACGCCGGACATTGCCGCTGCCGGCTTTCTGAGGAACTCCGCGAAACGAGGCCAGATGAGGATGAGACTACTCTCAATCAGCTTACGTCCAGCCATTCCACTTATTGTCATTACCTTGTTGATTCTCTGTTTGCCAGGAGTAAGCTCCGCCGCGGACAGTGAGCCGGCTCCTTCTCTGCGGCTTCCCGCCGTGATTTTTGCAGGCGTTCCTGCGACAGTCAGTGTTGAGGGTGGTCCGGAAGTTTTCCCCGACCGCGCTCCTGTCAGGGTTTTCAACTCCGACGGCAGCCGGGCAGCCGTCCCGGACACGGTCCTGAACAGCGATGGGAACGCATCACTAAGGTTTTCCGGCGCGGGTTCGTACGTCATTGAAATCGCACTGGACGGCTCGAAAATCAGCAGATCGATCCGGGTCTGGCCGGGATTCTTCACCATCCTTCCTCCCCTGCTGGCTATCCTGCTGGCCCTGGTATTCCGCCAGGTATTGCCGGCGCTGTTTTTCGGAGTCTGGGTCGGTGTTTCGATGATCCAGGGGCTGAACCCCTGGACCGGTCTGGTGCGGCTGATCGACACTTACCTGGTGGAAGCCATGACCGATACGGACCATGTCCGGATAATCATCTTCAGCATGACCCTCGGCGGGATGGTGGGTCTGATCACGCGCAGCGGCGGCGCGGCGGGACTGGTCGAAAAACTGTCGAGGCTGGCGGTCAGCAGGAGGATGAGCCAGTTCAGCACCTGGCTGATCGGCCTGCTGATCTTTTTCGATGACTATTCCAATACGCTGATGGTCGGCAACACCATGCGGCCGTTCACGGACAAGATGAAAGTCAGCCGCGAGAAACTCAGCTTCATTGTCGATTCAACAGCCGCACCGGTGGCCAGCGTTGCGCTGATCTCCACCTGGATCGGCTACGAGTTGGCCCTGCTCAGCTCGGCTATCGAAAGCCTGGGGCTTGACGAGAGCGCTTACTGGATGTTCCTCAAGGCCTTGCCGTATAATTTTTACTCCTGGGCCTGCCTGTTGTTCGTGCTGCTGATCGTGATTTCGCGGCGGGATTTCGGCCCGATGCTGAAAGCGGAAGAACGTGCGCTCAAAACCGGGCGGGTTCTGGCCTCGGGCGCCCAGCCTCTGCTTGATTATGAAATGCAGCGGCTCGAACCGGAACCGAGCTCTGACCATCGCTGGTACAACGCAATCCTGCCGATCGCCGTGATGAGTATCGTGCTGATGGCGGGTCTGTATCGCAGCGGCAGCGATGCGGTGTCCGCCGGGGGAACGGAACCGACCCTGTATAACATCATCGGGGCGGCCGACCCGTTCCAGGTGCTGCTCTGGGCCGCGTTCGCCGGTGTGTTTTCCAGCCTGGCGCTGATATTCGCCCAACGCCTGCTGACGCTGCGCCAGGCGATGGAGGCGTTCCTGGTCGGTTTCAAGTCGCTTGTCCTGGCGATGATGATTCTGACCCTGGCCAGGGTGATCCAGATTGTCTGCACCGAGCTCGAGACCGCAACCTACCTGCTGACTGTCACCCGACGTCTGCTGAGTCCCGGCCTGCTGCCGTCGATCACTTTCCTGCTCGCCGCTTTCACCAGTTTCTCCACCGGCACGAGCTGGGGCACGATGGCGATTCTGATGCCCCTGATAATCCCGCTGTCCTACCATCTGCCGCTGGACGCAGGCATGAGCGGGCAGGCGGTGGAACTGACCATGCTCGGCACGATAGGCGCGATCCTTTCGGGGTCCGTTTTCGGAGACCACTGCAGCCCGATCAGCGACACCACCATCATGAGTTCAATGTCCTCCGGAGCGGACCATGTGGACCACGTTCGCACTCAACTGCCATACAGCATCACTGTCGGAATCTGCGCTGTCCTGCTCGGTTATCTCCCCGTCGGACTCGGCCTGGTGAATCCCTGGCTGTCGAACCTGCTGGTGCTGGCGCTGCTGGCTGCCGTGATCCGGGTGGTGGGACGCAAGGTTGACGAGACTCCGGCCTAAATCTTCCCTCTTGGAACTCTTAGGCCCTCTGTCCACTATCATTCCAGTATCAGGCGGCTGCATGCTTGACGGTTGACAGAACTATTCCAGCCAGCTAATTTGCTACATTCAAACGAATCAACGGATAACGGGGATTGATAAGAATGACATTCAAGTCTTTTCTCAGCAACAGCACCGCAGTTACGCTGGCCGTTTTCCTGCTTTGTTCCGCGGCCGGCTCATCCGCCAGCCAGATCATGCCGATCGATGAGGTCGAGGCCGGGATGGATGGCTGGGGGCTATCGGTATTCAGCGGCGACAGCATCGAACGGTTTGAAGTCAGGATACTCGGTAAACTCAACAATTTTTCCCCGAAGAAGGATATCATCCTCGCCGAACTGCTGGGCGAGCGTCTGCGCCACACGGGGGTTATCGGCGGCATGAGCGGCAGCCCGATCTACATCGGTGACAAGCTGATCGGCGCGCTGGCCTATGGCTGGCAGTTCAGCAAGGAGCCGATTTGCGGAATCACGCCGATCGAGCAGATGCTCGAGATCGAGCGCACGGTCATTTCTTCCAGTCGAAACACATCAGCGGAACATGGACCGATTGAGGGCGGCCTGACCCGGTCCGCACCCGCGCGCTACGATCCGTTCACCGCTCCCGAGAACCCGCTGCTTGATAACTCCGGTAACGCGCCGGCAGCGACGGGCGGTTTGGCAGCCGGCGGCTTCCCCCTGGCCAGGCTTGATATCCCCCTGATTTTCGCCGGCTGCAGCCAGTCGGTCTTCGAGCGCTTCGGCGGCATGTTCGACCGGTTCGGGCTGGTTCCCCTGGCCGGCGGCAGCGTCGGCTCGACTGATTCCGGGCCGGTCAGCCTCCAGCCGGGTTCTGCCGTGGCCGCCCAGCTTGTCCGTGGAGACCTGTCGCTGGCGGCCACCGGCACGCTCACCCATCGCGACGACGAAAAAGTGCTGGCGTTCGGCCACCCGTTCATGCAGTTCGGTCCGGTCGATTTTCCGATGACCTCCGCGGAAATAATAACTGTCCTGCCCAACGTGGCCCGCTCATTCAAGATTTCCAATACCACGGATTTTCAGGGCAGCATCCGCGCCGACCACACCAACGGAGTGTTCGGCATTATCGGCGCTCAACCGGCGATGGTGCCGATCGAAATCAGCCTGTCGCTGCCATCGCTGCCCAGGCAAACGTTCCACTACGAGATGGTGGACAACAAGATGCTCTCGCCGGTACTGGCGGCGATTACCATGCTCAACTCCCTTTCAGAGGCCGGCAATGCGGTTACCGAACAGACTCTCAGGGTCAGCGGAACTATTGAGATCGAGGGCACCGAGGCGGTGAAACTTGAAAACATGTACGCCGGCTCCTCGGCGACCGGCCAGTTCATCCAGCAGGCCCTGCAGACAATGCAGTACCTGTATGCCAACTACTACGGCCCGGCCAAGGTTCGTCGGGTGAGTTTCGATTTCGAGGTGGCCGAGGGACTGCCCAGGGCGCGGGTCGCGGAGGTCCACGTGGACAGCGATGAGCTTACGCCCGGCGATACGTTGCAGGTGAACGTCACGCTCGACCCGTTCGTAACCCCGTCCTTCCGGCGGCAGTTCCAGGTTGTCGCGCCGGAAACAGTCGAGAAAACCCGCCTGTTTATCCTCGTCGGCTCGGCCGACTATATCACCCGCGCCGAGTTTCAGCTTTCACCGGGACGGTTTCTGTATACCAGCCTGGCAGAACTGGTGGGCTTGATTAATAAAACGAGAAAAAACAACTGCCTGTATGTCAAGGCGTTTACGATGGACCGCGGCCTGGTGCTTGGCGGCAGTGAGATGCCCGAGCTGCCCGGCTCGGTATGGTCGCTGCTCAATTCCCGGAAATCCTCGGGCGCCACAATGCCGCTCAACGACAAAACTGTCGCTGAATTCGAGCTGCCGACCGATTACGTGCTTAACGGGTTCCGCCTGATTCAGTTGACATTGAAGCCCGGAACCTGATAGCCTGGACATTCATTGAGTCTGGAAATACACGGAGGCTGGTTTGGCAAAACATGCGCTGGTTGTAATCTTTCTGATCGCGGCATTGGCATCCGCCGCCCGGGCGGACGGAGTCCGGTTCTGGAAGATCGACGGCAGGAAGGATTTCCTCGGCGGCGAAACAGAGGGCGTCTCTATCCTTGCCGACGAGTCTCTGTCGCTTGCGCCCGAACTAAAGCGCTTCACCGAGCCGGGAGTGCCTTTTATCTGGTCGATAGCTCCCGACGGCAAGGGCGGCGCATATCTTGGCACCGGCCACGAGGGGCTAGTGCTCAGGGTAAATGTCAACGGGGATACGTCGGTGGTATACGATGCGCTGGAGCCGGAGGTGATGGCGCTGGCGGTCGCCCCCAACGGCGACCTGTTCGTCGGCGCCTCGCCCGAGGGACGTGTTTACCGGATACCGGGCGGTACCGGCCAGGCCGAGGTCTATTTCGATCCCGAGGAAAAATATATCTGGAAAATTCTGCCGGGCCCCGCCGGCGAACTGTTCGTCGCGGTCGGCTTCAAGGGCAAAGTCTACAAAGTCACCGGCAGCCACCGGGGGAGCCTGATTCTCGATTCCGACGAGAACCACATCATTTCCCTGGCTCTCGACCGTAAAGGCAACCTGCTCGCCGGCTCCAGCGGCAGCGCCCTGCTCTACCAGATCGATGCCGACGGCGGTGTTTCGATTGTCTATGACAGCCCGTTGAACGACATGCGCTCGATCGTTGTCGACAGCGACAACAACCTGTTCGTGGTCGCGTTCGAGATCAAGAGCGGCAACGGCCAGGGCCAGAACATGTTCTCCCAACCCAGTGATACCGACGGGCAGACGGGAAAAAACAATCAGGAGCAGGAGGGCCAGGAGTTGAAACGCGGGATGATTCTTCGCCCGCCCTCGGTGCGGATGGCCCCGCCGACCAACAGCGAGATCTACTATTTCGACCAGGACCGGTTTGTCACCCGAATCTGGCGCGAGAGCGGCGATGCGATCATGGCCCTGGGCCTCTCCGAGGACAACCAGGCGCTGTTTGTCGCCTCCAAGGACAAACGCAGCCTTTACAAGATCGACCGCCGGGGAGAGCTTACCCTGATCAACAAGTTCGGCAGCAGCGAAGCCACCGGGTTCCTCTATACCGGCGGCAGAACGTTGATCATCACCGGCAACCCCGGCCAGGTGCACTCGCTGGAAAAAGGTTATTCGCTGAAGGGGACTTTCACCAGCGACGTCCTGCCGGCCGGTATCCCGGCGCAGTGGGGACGGCTTACCTGGATGGGCGAAGTCCCATCCGGGACCAAGTTGAGTTTCCGCACGCGCTCGGGCAACACCGATAAGCCCGACACAACCTGGAGTCCGTGGTCATCGCCCATGCATGGCGTAGCCGAAGAGCTGATATCTTCTCCGGCGCGCCGTAATTTCCAGTGGCGAGTGGAGATGGAGACCGACAACCCGTCGCGGACTCCGCTGCTCCGCGAGGTCACGGTGTCCTATCTCAGGCGCAATCGCCCGCCGATGATCAGCCCCGTGCGGTTCATGCCACAGGGACTCTATATCAAGCAGAACGGAGCTCCGCTCGCTGAGGGCGGTTCTGCCAAGAAATACCCGCAGGAAGTTGCGCAACTGATGAAAGGCGCCAGTAACGATACCGATAAGCCGTTTCAGGGCAAAAAGGAATACGATCGCAGGTTCAGGATGGCCGGCTGGAACGCCAACGACGCCAACGGCGACCAGCTCCGCTACAGCATCTATTACCGGGGAATCGATGAAAGCTCCTGGCGCACACTGCGGGAAAAAAGCAAAACCAACACCGTGATTTTCGATACGGAGAATATTGCCGACGGTCGCTACCTGCTGAAAGTGGTCGCGTTCGATTCGCTGGATAATCCGGCGGACCGGGCACTTTGCTCGGAACGCCTGAGCGCCCCGTTCTTCGTGGACAATACCGCGCCTGTTATCCGCGACCTCGTGGTGGACAGTCAGGCCGATGGGGCCGTGGTCGTGTCTTTCCGTGTCGAGGACACTACAACCAGGATCGAGCGGGTGGAGCTTACGCTGGACTCCGGAGATGCCAGGCCGATGTCACCCTCGGATGACTTGCTGGACACGACCAAAGAGAGTTTCCGGGTCGAACTGGCTAAACCGGGAAAAGGCGAACACACCGTCAGTGTGCAGGCCTGGGACCGTTTTTTCAACCGGACAACGGCCAGGAATACTTTCCAGGTCGATTAGCGCGGATGTTGAAAATATCGAGCTTGATCGCAGGGGCGATGGATGAGTCGCTCCTGTTTTTTTATCGGGAAAGATTAAGTTTCAGAGAAAAAGCTGTGCCAGCGGGATCAGTAAAGTCGGCTGATGCCGGCTTTGGGGAAATAACGATCGAGGATTTTACGGTAGTCCTGGCCCGCGGACGCCCTGGCTATCGCGCCGGTCTGGCACATGCCCAGGCCGTGGCCGAACCCCCGTCCGCGCGCCACTATCGACAGGCCGCTGCTCCCGCCGCGCTGGAGCGAAAGGTCGAACATCGTACTCGGCAGTATCGAACCGTCGGGCTTACGCAGCGCACGGCGGATATTGTCTCCCTCCACCTGCAGCACGCGTTTATCGGTAGTTACTTTCAGCAGGACATTCCGCCCGGACGGCCCTTTCCGCATGATTTCGATATCGGTCGGCTCTCCCACCTCCCCGGCCGACATCTTCATCAGCTCCGGCAGGTATTTCTTGAGCAGCAGCAGCAACTGCTGACGGCTCCAGCTGACTTCCCACTCGGCCCAGCGCGATCCGCTGTCGTAAGAACCGTCACCCACCGAGCGCAGCCAGCGGTTACGTTCGGCGAACTGTTTGCCCCAGACCTCTGACGGATCTGCGGTGCGGCCCCCGCAGGTGCTGTGGTAGAAACTTGTCAGCACACGGCCGCCGCTGGTCAGGCACTCTCCAGCCGTTTCAAATACTGCGCTGTCGGTAAGCTGGTGTTCCGTGGACGTTCCCCTGTACATCTGGTCGCCCGTGTCGGCGGTGAGGTCGTAGCTGAATCTTCGGTTCTCGCTCATCAGCGACATCGCATAGCTGCGCGCGCTGACAGCCTGGGCTTTCAGCGCCTGGTAGGCCGCACTGCCGGGAGAGCCGATCTCCGAGGGCACCACCGAGCGAAGGTACTCTTCAAGCGGCAGGCGGTTGACCGCCATGATCCGGTTACCGCCGGAATTGACAAGCAGCAGTTCCCCGCGATAACTCCGTCCCGTTAACCTGAACTCTCCGTTCCCCCCCGGCATATGCACCCGGATACCAGCGGGGTGCGGCCTGCTCACCCGGCCGTCCGGCGAGGCCACCCGCAACTGGCCGTCGGGGCCGAACAGCACCACAGACCAGCGACCACCCGGCTCGATCGCGGCTATCTTTTCGCCCGAGGCCAGATCGGAGAACAGCAGCACCCCGCTCTCGGCTCCGATCTCCACCGGTCCCGGACCGTTCATAAGCCGCACGCGCACCGGCGGAGATCCTCCCGGCGGACTTACCAGCCCGGGAGGAAGGACGGCCCCGCGATGGCAGGCGGAGAGCGCCGCGAGCAGAAATGCCGAAAGCAGCAGCAGCACCATTTTGCCGGACAAACATTTCATTCAGCCGGATACTTTCTGCAATGCGTTAAAATTTGCTTCCACCGTGCGGTCGATATCCTGCTCGGTGTGGGCCGCGGAGATGAACACGGCCTCGAACTGGCTCGGAGCCACGAAGATGCCCTGTTCCAGCAGAGCGTGGAAATAACGGCCGAACGCCGCTGTGTCCGACTGCTTGGCGGCGCTGAAGTCGTTGACCGGTCCGGGGTTGAAAAACAGGGTCAGCACACTGCCCGCCCGGTTGACTGTCAGTTCGAGACCCAGCTTGTCCAGATTGGCGCGGATACCGGTTTCGAGCCGCGCGCCCAGGCTCTCGAGCCTGTCGTAAGGCGGCTCCTTGCCGATCCTGCGCAGCATGTACAGCCCGGCCGTGACAGCCAGCGGGTTGCCCGAGAGGGTCCCGGCCTGGTACACCGGCCCCAGCGGCGACAGTTTTTCCATCACCTCGCGCCTGCCGCCGAACGCACCCATCGGCAGACCGCCGCCGATAATCTTGCCCAGGCAGGTCAGGTCCGGCTCGATGCCGAACAGGCCCTGGGCGCCCGAGGAACCGGCGCGGAACCCGCTGATCACTTCGTCGAAAATCAGCAGCGCGCCGTGCTGTCCGGCGACCCGGCGCAAACCCTGGAGATAGTCCTCTAGGGGCGGCACCACGCCCATGTTGCCCGCTATCGGCTCTATGATCACCGCGGCGATATCTCCGCCCGAGGACGCGAACACGTCTTCCATTGCCTCGAGATCGTTGTAGGGGACATTGACTGTCAGCGCACTCTGCTCCGGCGGGACTCCCGCGCTGTCCGGCACGCCGAACGTGGCCCCGCCGCTGCCGGCCTTGACCAGGAACGCATCGCCGTGGCCGTGGTAGCAGCCCTCGCATTTGACCACCAGCTTGCGCCCGGTGAAGCCCCGTGCCAGCCGCACGGCGCTCATGGCGGCCTCCGTGCCGCTGTTAACCAGACGGACCATCTCGATAGAGGGCACCATGCCGGTGATCAGTTCAGCCAGTTCCACCTCGAGTTCCGTTGCCGCACCGTAGCTGGTGCCATTGGCGACCGCCCGGTTCAACTCCTCCGCCAGGCCCGGCGGGTTGTGCCCGAACAGCAGCGGGCCCCAGGAGCAGACATAGTCCAGGTACTCGTTACCGTCGACATCGAATATCCGCGTACCTTCGGCCCGCTCGACAAAAAACGGTCCAGTGTCGCCCACCGAGCCGAACGCGCGCACGGGGCTGTTGACTCCGGCGGGAATTACCCTGCAGGCCTGCTCGAAAAGTTGCGCGGAACGGCTGCCGATCACTGATCCTCCTCCTCACTGAAATACTGCATTGACGTTTTTTTCCATTCCTTCTCGCTGAGCAGTCCACGGTACTCGTCCAGGCCCGAGGCCTCTTTCATCCTCTCAAGGGTCTGTTCGATACCCTCCTGGCTGGTGGCGTGAACCATCGTGTACAACGTGTAGGGCCAGCCCTCGAACTCGGGACGACGGTAGCAGTGGGTAACCTCGGGGAATCCGGCGAATATCTCGCCGGCCCGGTCAGCGACCTCGGGATCGGTGACCCGCCAGACCACCATGCTGTTGGCGCTGTAGCCCATGCGCTGGTGACGGACCGTGGCCCCGAACCGCCTGATAATCCCGCTGCCGACCCAGGACGACACTTTATCCAGAACCTCCCGCTCGCTCATGCCCAACCGCTCGCTCAGCTCGGCGTATGGACGTTCCACCAGGGGGAGTTCCACCTGCAGAAGACGAATCAGTTTTTTATCTTTTTTACTCAGTTGCAAAGCAGCATTGACACTCACCACTCTCCCCCTCCCTGCCCCCGCGCGGCGCGGAAATCGGCTTTGATCTTGTACAGGCGAAGAGCGGGCAGGTTCCTGATCTCTGCCACCTGCGGCAATGAGCCGATCCGACCGATTATGTTATCGATCCGCTCCTGGCTGGCGGCGATCAGCGTGAACCACAGGTTGTACTCATCAGTGCGCTGGTAATTATGGGTCACTTCAAGATACGTGCTGACCTCCGCCGCCACGGCCGGGAGATCCTCAGCCCGTGGAATTTTCACTCCGACAAGCGTGCTGACATAACCCAGTTTACGGGAGTCGAACACCGCTCCGAACCGTCTGATAACACCCTGTTCGCGCAGGGCTTTCACCCGCTCGATCAAGTCAGCTTCCGCAATTCCTATCTCATCGGCCATAACCGCGAAAGGCCGCTCGGTTACCGGGAATCCGCTCTGCACCCGATCCAGAATCCGCCCGTCCAGTCCATCGCTTCCGCTCACGCACCCTCCCTGTTTATCAGTTCAGCGGCGTCCGGCGCGAAATATGTGATAATCATATCCGCCCCGGCCCGCTTGATTGCAGTCAGTACTTCCATCATCGCCCGCCGCCCGTCGATCCAGCCCAGCTTATCCGCGGCCTTGACCATCGAGAATTCGCCGCTGACGTTAAAGGCGGCCACCGGCGTGTCGAAATTTTCCCGGACCGCTCTGATCACATCCAGGTAGGCCATCGCTGGTTTGACCATCACGATATCCGCCCCTTCTGCGATATCCAGCTCCACCTCCCGGAGCGCCTCGCGGACGTTGGGCGGGTCCATCTGGTAGGTCCGCCTGTCGCCGAAGGCGGGGGCGCTCTCGGCGGCCTCGCGGAACGGGCCGTAGAAAGCACTCGAATATTTAGCCGCGTAGCTCATCAGCGGCAGGTTGTGAAACCCTCCGGCGTCGAGTTTATCGCGGATAGCCGCCACCCGGCCGTCCATCATATCGCTGGGCGCCAGCATATCGGCCCCCGCCCTGGCGTGACTCAGCGCCTGGTCGGCCAGCAGCTCCAGGGTGGAATCGTTGTCCACATCGTTATCGACAATCCTGCCGCAGTGACCGTGGTCGGTGTACTCGCAGAGGCAGACGTCGGTGATAACGCACAGCTCCGGCAGCTCCTTCTTCAGTACTCCGACAGCCTGCTGGACCACTCCGTCATCGCGTGCGCCGGAGCTTCCCAGCGGGTCTTTCTCCTCGGGCAGTCCGAACAGGATCACGGCCGGAACTCCCAGCGAATGCACCCGCCCGGCTTCCCCGGCGATCCTGTCGAGCGACAGATGGTAGTTTCCGGGCATCGAGCCGATCTCTCTGCGCACTCCGCTGCCCGGAACGACAAACAATGGGAAAATGAAATCCCTGGGGCTGAGGCTGGTTTCGGCGACCATGTCCCTGATCGCCTTGCTGTTTCTCAGCCGGCGGCCGCGCTGTATGGGAAACGCCATTTTGACTCCACCCTCCGGTTGACTGTTATCTCAGTGTTATTCCAGCATCGGCTCGACAACCTGGGCGAATTTGGCCCTGGCCCGGTTGAGCCTGCTTTTTACCGTGCCGATATTGCAGTCGAGAATGTCGGCGATTTCCTCGTAACTCTTGCCCTCGCGCTCGCGTAAGGTGAACACCAGCTTGTGCCGCTTGGGCAGTTTCTCGATCGCCGCATCCACTATCAGGGCCAGTTCGCCGCGGTAAACCTCCTCGTCCGGGCGGATTTTCTGGTCCACTGCCTCGAACATCTTCTGGTCCGACTTGCGAAAAAAGAAGTTTTGAAAATAGAGGAGCGGACTGCGCCCTTTATTACGCAGTTCGTTCTTGGACAGGTTGGTGGCGATAGTATAGAGCCACGTGGAAAACTTCCGGTCCACATCGAACCGGTCGATATTCCGGTAAACCCTGACGAACGTATCCTGGAGGAGGTCTTCAGCCCTGTCCCTGTCACCGATGATCCGGTATATGTAGTTAATAATACGACGGTTATAGCGCCCCATCAACTCGTTAAAAGCCCGCTCCCGGCCATCCCTGAACTGCTTGACAAGCTCCTCGTCCGATAACTCTCTCAATTCCAGGTCTTTGGCGATAATACGGGTATCCTTCCCGGGTTGATCCTGATGATTGACCATGAATACCGCGCACGCAGTCATCACCCTAAGCCGGATGACACAGATTTCAAATTAATATACTAGCGCCGAATTCTCAAATTATTACATACCGTGCATGGAAGCGCGAACAGAAAGATATTATTCTAATTATCGGCGACAGGACTTGAAATTCCGGAAAAAATATTTTAACTAGATAAAAGAGTTCAATTCACCGCTGTCGAACGGGGTAAGCAGCATGTTCATTACGGGATGAGTGCTGAGAACTGGAGACTTAAAATGAGTATGCGGCCGAATCTCCACAGTCGAGCACTTACGGCCCGGCTGGCCGGCGGACTGCTGGTTTTTGCTTTGATGGCGTTTGCCATTCCGGGACAGTGTTACGAAATCAGTCCCGATGACAGCAGTTGGGTGTTTGAAAATCTGCACATGATCAGGATACCCTCCGGCAGTTTCGTGATGGGTAGCGAGGATAAGCGCGATGACTGGCTGGTTCATTCCAGGCCATTGCGGCGGGTATATGTCGACAGTTTCGAGATCGGGGCGTACGAGGTTACGCAGGCGCTTTTCGAGAAGGTGATGGGGTTCAACCCGAGCCTGATGAAAGGGGACAGCCGCAGGCCGGTCGACCAGGCGAGCTGGTTCGACGCCGCCCAGTTCTGTAACCGCCTGAGCGAGCTGGCCGGCTTTATGCCGGCTTACGATATCCGCAACCGAAGCTGCATTTTCAGCCGCAACGGTTTCCGCCTGCCGACCGAGGCGGAGTGGGAATACGTCTGCCGCGCCGGCAGCGCCAGCCGTTACTATTCGGGGGATGAGGAGGTCGATCTGGAGCGGGTTGGCTGGTACAAGCTCAACAGTGAGGGCACGACCCATCCTGTCGGCTCCAAGGAACCGAATGCCTGGGGGCTGTTCGACATGCACGGTAACGTGTGGGAATGGTGCAACGACTGGATGGAGAATTACGAGGAGTTGAAAACCAGAAACCCGCACGGCCCGTCTCTGGGGAATTCGAGAGTCCTGCGCGGCGGGGGATGGCATTTCAAGGCCGAGGGCTGCCAGGCCGCTTACCGTCAACGCGCCCGGCCCGACTACAAAATCAGCGCGGTGGGCTTCCGAATCGTCCGCGATCCCGCCGGCCGCGGGCCGCTGGTCGACGGGAAAAAGCGAGTGCCCGGTTACCCGTACAGCGTCAAGGACAAATCCGGGCAGGACTGATTATCAGATCACCTCTATCAGCTCCAACCTCAGCCATCCGCTGCGCCCGCTGGGCAGGCTGACCAGCGCCCAGTCCCCCCGCTGCTCCCTGACCCGCATCACAGTCCCTTCCGGGATCACCAGTACCCGCGTATTGTCTTCGCCCGGACCGCTGAGCGCCTCGACATCGGCCTGCAGCACCACCGCCTCGCTGACATAGGTAAAGCGGTAGATATGTAACCCCAGTACCGAACTGTTGACCAGCAGCAGAAACAGTCCCGTCAGAGTCAGCGCCAGTGCGAATTTGCGCTTGCCGCCCACGGCTCCGGTGGCCGCAGTTACAGCGCCGAGGGTGAAAACCAGCAGGAAAGCGAGCTGGATGATGCTCGCTTCCCGGGTGGTCAGGCTGAATACCAGGCGGGACAACAGGCCGAAAAAGACATTTTCAGCCTCTTCCTCTTCTCCTTTCGGGCGGGTCAGTTCACCGACAAACTGCAGATTGAACCTGATATCAGGATCACGCGGGTTCAGCCGCGAAGCGCGGTGAAAATTAACGACCGCCTCGCCCAGCTCTCCGGTTTTGAGCGCGGCGCATCCGGTGTTATAGTACAACTCCGCGCTGGGATCAGCCGCATCGAGCAGCTCGCGGTAGCCCTTCAGGGCCAGGGCGTAGGCGCCTTCGCTGTATGCCTGGTTCGCTGCACGGAACTGGGCCATCAGCGTGGTCTCGCCCTCATCCTGAGCCGATAACTGTGCTGCCGTCAGCAGCAGCAGCAGGGCTACCCGGACCAAGAGTCCCGTCATCCGCGGCTTTACTGTTTTCCTGCTCATAGTTTCCTGCCCAGGTTGTTCAGCAGTTTACCGATCCCGGCTTTATATTCTTTGAACGTTTCCAGGTCGCCGGCGGCGCCGGCGGCGAACCGCACGAACGCGAAGTGATCCAGCGCGGAGCGAAGGTTATCGCGGACCTGCTCATCGATTCCCCGCCCGCTCAACAGGTTGTCGATCTCATCGACAGTCATCCCGGCGGCCTCGACATTCAGCCTGTCGCCGATATAATTTGTCGCGGCCCGGTTGAGATCGGCGTAAGCGGCGGTTAAATCGCCATTGCGGGCTGAGCGATCGGCGGCCTTGAGCGTCGCCGCGGCTTTCCTGTCGCTTACCCGGTAGCGGGCATACCCCCGATCGCTCATCAGACGTCCCCGGTGACGGCGATAGAGCAGGGCGCAGCCCACCGCCGCCAGCGGCAGCAGATGCAGCGGCCAGAACCACGGCTTTGTGTTCAAGGGCTCGGGCGCGGCTCTCAGCGCGCTGCGGACGTTTTCCTTGATGTAATTGATATCCCTGCCGAGGGCCACCACGCTTTCTCCGCCGGCCCTGTAAGTGAAAGTTTCCTCCTTGCCCGACTCAAGCACCGTAACGGAAAGCTCTCCCGTGGAGACTGTCCTGTACTGGCCGGCCGAGGGGTCGAAATAGGAGAACTCGAGTCCCTGCCAGTCGTATTGACCGGCCTTACGCGGGACGATAACGTACTTGACCGTCTTTGTCCCGCGAACCGTCGTGCCGGCGAAGCCCACGCTGACATCGCTGCTGGATTCGTAGACGTCGAAATTATCCAGCCCACTCAGCGACGGCTCGTTGATTGTGCGCACGTTCCCGCTGCCCTCGACCCGGACGTCGAGCGTCAGCGCATCACCGGCCCTGACCTCGTTTTTGTCCAGCGATGCAGATATTTTGTAGCTGCCCACCGCTCCTGCGAAATTTGCGGGACGGCCCGCGGAGGGCAGCGGCTTGATCTTGATTTCCAGCGGATTCGTGGCCAGCTCGACCCGGCGGCCCCTGTCGAAGAAGTCCCAGATGTTCCTGACGAAATAAGTCAGCCGCGCCGCCGTTATCTTCGCCTTGCCGCTGACTGTGGGAAACAGGGCGTAGCGCAGTTCCTGAACCCGGTACAGGGCGCCGCCGACTGTCTGGTTCGAGACATTGGCTTCTTTATCGATATCTTCCTTCCAGAAGCCCTCGAACTTGGGTTCCGTGTACTCTGGATTCTCGGTCATCCTGATCCGGCTGTAAAAGCCGAACGTGTAAGTCAGCTGCTCGCCGAGGAAAACCTCCTGCTTGTCGGTCCGGCCACGGACAAACACGCCTCCGTCACCGCTCGTCGGCCTCCTGCCGGGTCGTGCCGAGGATTGCGGCGGCGGCTGCGAGGGCTGTGCCTGCCGCTGTTTGCCTGCTGGCTGCTGCTGCTGCGCCTGCGGCGCTCCGCCGGCGGAGCGGGTAACCGTGACGGCGACCGTATTTGAGCTGTAAGTTTCGCCATCGACAGCCAGCACGGCCGGACCCAGCTCGAAAGTCCCCTCCTGAGCGGCCAGGATGGTGTAAGCGATACTTTTGGTCGCGTTGATCCGCCCGTTGACTATCGAGATCTGGCTGGACTGACTGCTGCCGACCACGCGGAACTGGTCGAGGCCCTGGATCCGGGGATCGGGTAAATTATTCAGCGCTCCGGATACGGTAACGGTCAGACGGAACTGTCCGTTAAGCTCCACCGTGGACGGCCGGGCCTGGATGCTGACCTGCACGTCCTGGGCCGCGGCGTGGCCTAACGGGATCAGCAAGCAGATCAGGGCAACTGTAATTTTACGCAGCCGGACCATTACCAGTCGCGTCCTTTCGAGCCTGTTGCCTGGCTCTTCTTTTTCTTTTCCTGTTCCTCGCGGGCTTCCTGTTCCATCTGCATCAGCGCCTGAAGGATTTTCTCGGCTTCCTCTTCACTCATTTCCCCGGGAGGGGGCTGCTGTTCCTGCCGGTCTTCCCCCGCCTGCTGACGGGGCTGCTGTTGCTCCTGTTGTTGCTGTTGCGGGTCCTGCTGTTGCCGGTCCTGCTGCTTATCCTGCTGATTCTGCTGCTGATCCTGCTGATCCCGGTTCTCGTCTTTGTCCTGCCGGTCCTGCTGTTGCTGCTGCTCCTGCTGTTGGATCAGCCTCTTGGTCAGCTCGAAATTGTACTTGGCGTCCTCGTCGGCGGGGTCGCTGATAATCGATTGCTTAAACGCTTCCAGCGCCTTGGAGAGGAACTCCTGGTTGCCCGACTCCTGGCCCATCTTGAACAGGGAATTGCCCATGTTGTAAATTGCGCGCGGGGAGAGCGAAGTTGAATCCTGCTGCAGAATCCTGCCGAACTGGCCGGCGGCATCCTGATATCTTCCAAGCTGATAGAGAGTGTTGCCCAGATTGTAGGCCAGGGTGTCGGAATCCGGGTTGCGGGTCTGGGCCTCCTGGTAGAGCTGCAGGGCTTGTTCGTAGTTTTCCTGACGGTACTCCCGTTCGGCTTTCTCCGGCAGTCCGCGCAGCATGTCCTGCCAGCCGGCCGCGCAGAAAAGCATGAACAGCCCGGCGCAAACCGGCAGGGCCGCCATTCTCCGTATGCTCGTATCGATCATATTTCACCGCCCTCCTGCTCATCGCCGCGCCTGCGCCGCCCGGTTTCGATAACCATTACCTCCAGCGCCATCAGCAGCAGCGCCGCGCCGAGGAACCACTGGTAACGGTCCTTGTAGAGCGTAAATTCCTTCGATTCGAGCTGCCTTTTTTCCAGCCGGTTGATATCCTCGAAAATCCGCTCAAGCTCGATAGCGCTTCGTCCCGCGCGGTAGTATTCGCCCCCTCCGGCGTGGGCCAGTTCAGCCAGCAGTTGTTCGCCCAGACGGGTCATCACCACCTCACCCCGCTCGTCGCGCTTGTAATCGGTAACTTCACCCCGCTCGTCCCTGACCGGAATCGGGACCCCGTCGGGCGTGCCGATTCCGATGGCGTAGAGCCGCACACCCTGCTCGCGGATGCCGGCCGCGGCGGCCAGCGCATCGCCCTCCAGCTCCTCGCCGTCGGTGATCAGGATCATCACCCTGTACTCGCGCTCCTTGGCATCGAACGCGCTGCCGCCCACTTCCAGCGCGCGGGCCAGGTTGGTGCCCGGCTCGGAGATAATCTCCGTATCGACCCCGTCGAGGAACAACCGTACGGCCGAGTAATCCGTGGTCAGCGGACAGAGCACGAACGCGTCGCCCGCGAACGGCACCAGGCTCACCCGGTCACCCTGCATCCGGTCCAGCAGACTGGAGATTTCGAACCGGGCCCGGCTGAGACGGTCGGGCTGGATATCATCGGCCAGCATGCTCAAGGAGGTGTCGAGCAGGAACACCAGGTCCCGTCCCTCGCGCTGGAGTATCACCGCCTCCTTGCCGTACTGCGGGCGGGCCAGGGCCACGATCAGCATCGCCAGCGCGCCCAGCAGCAGCATGGTCCGCACAGCCCGTCCTCCGGGCAGAAGGGGCCTGGCCAGCCGGGCCACCAGTTTCCGGCCGGCGAACCGCTCCAGCAGGGCTCGCTTGCGGCGGGCGGTAAACCAGAACAGCACAGCCGAGGCCGGTACAAGCCAGAGGAGGTGCAACATCTGCGGATCGTCGAATCTCATCCAAATCAGCTCACGGCAAAGTTTTCAGCACTGTCGAACCCAATACCAGCTCCAGCGCGAACAGGGCCAGCCCGGGGAGCAGAAACAGGCTGAACAACTCGCTGTAGCGGGTGTATTCCCGCACGTCGATCTCGGTTTTTTCCAGCGAGTCGATTTCCCGGTAAATCCGCTGGAGCTCGGCGGCGTCGGTGGCCCGGTAATACTGTCCGCCGGTGATTTCCGAGATCCGGGTCAGCGTCTGCTCGTCGATCTCCACTTTCTGGTCCACGTAGCGCACCCGTCCGAACTGGTCGCGTACCGGTACCCGCGCGGTCCCGCGGGTGCCGACACCGATAGTGTAAACTTTCACATCCTTGGCCTTGGCCACCTGGGCGGCTGTCAGCGGATCGATTTCACCGCGGTTGTTGATCCCATCGGTCAGCAGGACGATTATCCTGCTGCGGGCCTTGCTGTCGCGAAGGCGGTTGACGCTGCTGGCCAGGGCCACTCCGATCGCGGTCCCGTCCTCGATCGAACCGATCTCCAGGCGTTCCACCTGCGAGGCCAGCACCCGGTAATCGAGAGTGGGCGGGCAGCGGGTAAAAGCTTTGGCTGCGAACGCCACCAGCCCGATCCGGTCGTGACGGCGGCGGCCGATAAAATCGCCGACCACCTCGCGGGCCACATCAAGACGGTTGCTGCCGGGATTGAGATCCTCGGCAAGCATGCTGGTCGACACGTCCATGGTCAGCACGATATCCACGCCCTCGCTGGTAACGTCCTCGAAAGTTACGCCGCTGCGGGGGCGGGCCAGGGCGATTACCAGCAGGGCCAGGGCGAAGATGCGCAGCGCAAACGGCAGATGGCTCTTGATCCGCGCCCAGCGGCCGTTGACAGCGGCCAGGGTGTCCAGGTCGGAATAGCGGATAGTCCTCCGCCGCTGGAGATTCCAGTTGCGGTAAGCCCAGCCCAGCAGGGGAAGCAGCAGGAGCAGCGCGAGCAGCCACGGGTCGGCGAACTGGAAATTCATCGCTCACCCCCTTCTCCACCCCCGGCTACCACGGCTGTCTCAGCCGATTCGCCGAGTGGGGTTCCGGAGTTTTCCCGAGACGGCTGCTGTACTTCCGCGGGACGGGAGTTCTCGATTATCTCGTACGCCTTGTTGAACGTGGAATTAATCTCAACGATAACCGGCTTGTACTTGGCGAACTTTACCAGATCGCAGGAATCCAGGAATTCCCCGATCAGTTCACAGAAAGCCCTGTCGATATCCCGCCGCCGGTTCAGTTCGTCCATCAGCTCCCAGCTGGTCATCTCCAGCACGTCGACTCCGAAACGCGCTCCGAGATAATGGCGCACCGCTTCCGAAACCAGGATGTGGAACTGCTTGATTTCACCCTTTTCGATCAGTCCCAGCGATTTGATCCTGTCCAGCTCATCCAGCGCGATCAAGTGGGCCGGGCGAACCGGTCCGGAGGGCTGTATCCGGCCACGCAGCCTCTGGGCGCGCCGCTTTAGATACCGTCTCCACAGCATCCCGAGCAGTGCCAACGCCGCCAGTGCCGCCAGCGCCGCCAGCGCGATCCGTTTCCAGAGACGGGTCGCGTCCACAATGTCACGGATCGGCCTTATTTCTGCATTGAGCGTATCCTGGACCAGCGAGATGAAATCCACCGGCTGCGCTACGGACCAGAGCGTATCCACCGCTCCATCGGCCTTAATCACCGCAAATGGCAGCGGCGGGATTTGGAGACTGCCGGTCTCGAAGGAGGTCAGCGTGAAACTGCGGCGGGTCATCGTGGCGCTGCCATCGCCCGGAATTTGCTCGACAGGCAGTTCGGCCAGAATTTCGAAATTTTCCAGCTGAGATTCGAGATCGGGAAAGCGGACAGTTTCCCCGTCACCGGAATGGATCGTGAGGGTAAGGGTAAGCCGGTCGCCGATCCTGGCGCGGGCAGTATCCAGGCGCGCATTGACCTGCGAGGTTCCACCGGCGGGATGCACTGTCAGCACGACCGCCAACAGACAGACCGCGGGAGTGAAAGTGTTCGATATGCTCGATATGCTGCGAATCGGGTTTGTCATTTTCCCAGTGCGCCGGCATCTCCCCTGCCCACCGCCTCACTCAACTACGTGTCTCACCGGGATATCCGCCACGTCTTTAAAAGTCGAGTTCAGCGGTTCAAGCTTTCTGGGGGACGCCAAAAAGTCGATATTACGTACGTTGTCCCGGACGTAAACTTCGGTTTCCGCAAAATATCCAACCAGCATGTCGACCAGCAGGCTGTCGCCGTTCATCAGCACCAGCCTGACCTGCGGAGATTCAAATCCCCGGTCTCCGCCAGCGGGCAATACTTTCGATCCTTTTAAAGTGTCCGCATGGCTAAGCAGCTGCTCGACAAACTGATATTTGGCCCTGGCCTGCCGGGGGGCGATCAACCGCCACAGCGTGTCGTTTTCAGCCGTCAGCACCAGTGAATCGAGCGGGTTGGCAAGGGAGATAAAAGTAACCTCCGAAGGGATGAAATCGACGATTTGCAGCGTTCGCATGCTATCGGGGACAAACTTGTCCACCCGCTCGATCAGCCAGGAATCGATCAACAGCAAATGGCCGGGATAGATCGATGAGCTGGCCCAGCGCAGATAATCCTGATCCGATACAGTGCGGCCCAGACGTACGACAGAAGTGTCACCGTTCTCGGCAACGAGCCTGAGTGTCCGTACCGGGCGGTTCAGACCCGTTTCCTGCCTCCGTACACTGCCAGCCGGCAGGAATTCACGGACCTGATCACTGTAGAGTTCACCGAGGCGAAGATTGAGCTTGAGCTTATCCGCTAAAACAGACCCCCCGGCGGTGTCGATCCGCCAGCGGTCACGGCCGTCAGCGCGATAACAGCGGAATACGCTCCGTCCGCCGGATTCCACCTCGATCCCCACGGTGCGGTAGGGCTGCACACCGGTCAGGGACTTACCCCTGACCAGGAACCCGTTGACAGTCATCATCGGTCCAAGGAGCTTGTTGGCGAGCGCCACCCGTCCCTGGCCGGCGATCAGGATATAAATATTTTCAGTCGTCGGATTCAGTGCCCCGAACTCCAGACGGGTACTGTCGAGGTCCGATTTGTAGGCCGTGAATACCAGCACCGGATCATCGAGTTTAACGGCGGCCATGTCGAGTTCGCTGACCGGGATGGAATTTACGTAGGGCATCTGGCTGAGCGTCCTCAGCAGATGGTTTATCACCAGTGAATCGGCTCCCCAACCCGGGTCCGGCTGCTCGAGGTGCCACTCCAGTCCGTCGCGGACCACGACATAGGTGGTGTCCTGAAATATAATCGTCACTTTCTGGACGTCTTCGGGCGCATATGGCAGGACATATTCGAGTTCGGTTGAGCCGGCTTCCTCCCCGGCCTCAGGCTGATCCTGCAGGAACAGGTACGCGCCGAGTGCGAGGGTGAAAGCCAGCAGCAGGACCAATACTTTCCAGTTCATTAAAAAAATCCTTCTTGTAATTGCGGTTCAGTTATCCCGGCGACAGCGGCAGGAGATCAGCGAAGCCGCCGGACAGCCATGACCCAGGCGCCGAGTACGAGGATAATCAGGGGCATCACGACCTGCGCGACCATGCCCATCCTGCTTGCCTGGGTTTTATTGATGTAGATCGTCTGGTCTTCAGGGTCCTTGGGCCGGATATTGATCAGCCGCTCGTCGCCGATCAGCCAGTTGACCGCGTTCATGAACAGGTCCCAGTTCCCGCCGTAGCGAAGGTACGAATTGGAGGCGAACTGGCTGTCGCCGAAAACCACCAGCTGGGCGCGGACCGATGATTTCTCGAGCCGCATCTTACGAAGCTCTTCGTGGCTCGGCATCTTTGTGCTTGATTCGGCGGTGATTTCGGTGAACCCGGGACGGGTTTCCCGCAATTTGCGCAACATCGAGACAGCCACCGGCACGGGCCCGCTGAGATCGGTTGGATCGAATGTCGGATTGCGGAGCGAAATCTGCTCCTTGTTCCGTTCGCCCCAGCTGTTGTCGCTGGTAGTCGCCAGCACCGACAGCTCCAGGTCCTGGCCGGGATTGTCCTCCAGACGGACCGAGCGGACGGTCGGCATCGTACTGAACGCGCGTTTGAGATCACGTGTGATCGGGTGCTCACGGTCGTAGTTATAGAGCAGCGGCTCGGTTGGCCCTGCTCCCTGGCGGACTCCGGCGGAACTGTTGTCCACCACGATATCGTCGCCGATCCGAATGCCCCATTTAAGCAGCCAGTCGCTCAGGCCGACATCGTACTCCGGGTCGACAGCGACCATGATCCGGCCGCCCTTGACAAGATAGTCGTCGATCAGGGCTACTTCCTCGATCAGCAGAGACTTTTTCGGCCCCGCGATAATGAGGGTCTTGCAGTCCTCGGGCACGCCGCCGGCCTCGATCACGTTCAGCCGCTCGGTCCGGTAAGCCTGGTCGCGGATTGCCGTGACGGCCATCAGAAAGCCGTTCGGACTGCCGTCGTCCATGTCCTGTTCCTGGTGGCCCTCGAGGAAATAGACCGCCCGGCGCTCATCGCTGAGCACCTTGATCAGCGCGTTGGTCATCTCTTCCTCGGTGTCCACGTCGGCGTTCATATCACTGTTGGCGCCGTTCTCGACAATCGTAACGTTGCCGCGGTAGCGCTGAATATTGTATTCACGGGCCAGCACCAGTTCACGGTTCGGGTCCAGGAACCGGAAATTGATATTGGGGCAGATATCCGCGTAGACCTCGAGAAGGTCGCGCTGCTTCTCCTCGATCCGTATGTTCTCGCGAATCACGGTCCGGTTCTGCTGCTGGCTCAGGTTTCGGTCGTAAAAAGTCCAGAAAAACGAGGTGATATTGATCCTGGCGTTTTGTTCATTTACCTGGTCGATTATCGCCATGGTCAGCGGACTCAGCTCGTATTTCTTCTTGACTGTCACGTCCCGCCAGTAGAAATGGCGGAAACCGAGCATGTTGACCACCGCCAGCAGGCTCAGGACCACGCAGATCACCAGCAGCATGTTGGTACCGCTGCGGAAACTGCGGGCGCTGAAAATGTGCTGGAAATCGTCATGGCAGACAATCAGGTAAGTCAGCCCCATCAGCGTGCCGAGAGCGGTCAGGGAAATCGAGACCGCGTCCCAGAGACCGTTGACATAGTACGTACCGAGGCCCAGAAACAGCACTACCGGGCTGATATAGCCTGTTATTTTGATTTTCTGCTTCATAAGCGCAGGTCTCTCACCTCCACCGCAGCGAAGTAATCGACTGGTGGGTCAGGAACAGTCCGACGAAACAGAACGACAGGTAAAAAAGAACGTCGCGTGAATCAACCACACCCATCGAGAAATTGGTAAAGTGAGAGGTAATCGAGATGTAATTGGCGATCTCTCCCCAGACGCTGACAGTCGCATCGCTGACCCTGCCCACGATCCAGAGGAACAGGAATGCGCCGAACGTGAGCGCCCCGGCGATTATCTGGTTCTCGGTCAGCGAACTGATCAGGGTACCCATACTGATTACCGCGGCCCCGTAGAGCACGATCCCGACATAGCTTGTCAGCACTGGTCCCAGGTCGGGGTTGCCGTAGAGGAACAGGTAGTACTGGAACAGCGCCGTTGGAATAACCATCGTCAAAAACAGCACGAACGCTGAAAGGAACTTGCCCAGCACCAGTTGAGTTATTGTCAGCGGTGAAGTCAGCAGCAGTTCCAGGGTGCCGGTCTTGCGCTCCTCGGCGAACAGCCTCATCGTGATCATCGGCAGCAGGAACAGGCTGATATTGCGCATGTTGTGGAACAGGTAGCGGATCACCACATCGTTAATACTGAACTTGGGAATCGTCTGCTGGTAGGTCACAGCCTCGCTGGTGGCCTCGAACGTAAGCTGGACGAACTCGTTGAACTTGAAGACGAACCGGTTGGCGACCAGGAACAGGAACACCCCGATCACCACATAGGCGATCGGGCTGAGGAAATACGACTTGTACTCGCGCCAGAAGATCGAGAATATGTTCTGCATTTCAGCTGCCCTCCTGCTGCGACCTGGCAGCCAGCTCGTCCGGAGTCCTGGTCGTAATCTTAATAAATATCTCCTCCAGCGTCATCGACTCCGGCCGCAGCTCCAGCAGCTGGGCGCCGCTTTCCACGACCGCCCTTGCCAGTTCGCCACGGCGGTCGTTGCCGAGCTTGCAGCTGACGTCGAACTGGCGCAGGCCGTCCTTCCTGCCGCCGGGAACCTGCTGCTCGTCTACTTTAACCACGCCCTCCACCGCACCCAGCCTGTCCCTGATCTCGGCCGGCGCCCCCTTGAGCAGTACCCGGACCACGTCGTGGCCGGTCAGCTTGCCGGTCAGCCGCTCGGTGGTGTCCTCGGCCAGCAGCAGCCCCCGGTCGATAATCAGCACGCGGTCGCAGGTCAGACTGGCCTCGGGCAGGATATGGGTCGAGAGCAGGATACTGTGCTCACCGGCCAGTTGACGGATCAGCTCCCTGACCCCGATGATCTGGTGCGGGTCCAGCCCGGCGGTGGGTTCGTCCAAGATCAGCACCGGCGGATTGTGGATCAGGGCCTGGGCCAGGCCCACGCGCTGACGATACCCCTTGCTGAGCTTGTGGATATGGACGTTGTGCACTTCCTCCAGCCCGCAGCGCTCCAGCACGTAGTTCAAGCGGCGCTTGCGGTCGCGGTAGCCGGAGAGACCCTTGATCTTGCCGCAGAAATTGAGATAGTCCCGTACCCTCATATCGCGGTAGACAGGAGGGGTTTCCGGCAGGTAGCCGATATTGCGCTTGACAGCCAGCGGACTGGTGAATATGTCGTGGCCGGCCACGGAGACCTCGCCGGCGTTGGCCGACAGGTAGCCGGTGATTATCCGCATGGTGGTTGTTTTGCCGGCGCCGTTGGGCCCCAGGAAGCCCAGGATCTCGCCCTTGCGCAGTTTGAAAGAGATATTGTCCACGGCCTTGAAATTGCCGTAACGCTTGGTGAGGTTACTGACCTGTATCAATCCTTGCCTCCACGCATATTGGTTCACCCGCCTGAAAAATTCGACGGACTACCTGAACTTCTTCTCCCGCATGCGGAAGAAGCTCATCAGCGGTTCAATATAAGAACTTCCCAGCGTCAGGTCTATACAGTCCACGCGGGCGGACTTGAACAATGAATCCTGCGCTTGCCTGCGCTGATTCACCAGCCGGGAGAACCCCTCTCGCGCGGCCCGCGAACCGGTGTCGATAACCTCGCGCCGTCCGGTCTCCGCATCCTCCAGCTCGATCATCCCCACCGGCGGCAGTTCCAGTTCCCTGGGGTCGGCGATCCGCATCAGGATCACGTCGTGACGGCGCGCCAGGCTGCGCAGCGGTTTCTCGAAACCCTCGTCCAGGAAATCGCTGACCACGAACACCACGGTGCGACGGGTCAGCAGCCGCATCATGTACTCCATGCCCTCGCGGATACTAGTTCCGCGTTTCAGGGGCCGGTAGAACAGCAGCTCGCGGATTACGCGCAGCACGTGCTTGCGCCCCTTCTTGGGCACCACTACTTTTTCGACTTCATCGGTGAAAATCGCCAGGCCCACGCGGTCGTTATTCTTGATCGCGCTGAACGCGAGCACGGCGCAGATCTCGGCGGCGAACTCGTTTTTCAATCTCTCGACCGAGCCGAACATCCCGCTGGCCGAAGCGTCCACCAGGAACACGACTGTCAGTTCGCGCTCCTCGACATATTTTTTGACGAAGGGCTGTCCCATCCTGGCGGTGACGTTCCAGTCGATCGAGCGCACGTCATCGCCCGGCTGGTACTCGCGCACCTCGCTGAACTCCATGCCCAGGCCCTTGAAGATACTGTGGTATTCACCGCTGAACACGTCTTCCACGATATTGCGGGTCACGATTTCGATCTGCTTGACCTTGCTGATCACATCGCGGGGGATCACGTCAGGGTACCTCCACGGTCTCGAACACCTTGCGGATGATATCCTCGCTGGTCAGGTCCTCGGCCTCGGCCTCGTAGGTCAGCAGGATCCGGTGACGGAGGATGTCCGGCCCGATCTGCTTGATATCCTCGGGCGTGACATAACCCCGGCGGCGGACAAACGCGTTGGCCCGGGCGGCCCGGGCCAGAAAAATCGTGGCGCGGGGGCTGGCCCCGTATTCGATCAGTCCATCAAGCTCCCCGAGTCCGCATTTGGCCGGCTCGCGGGTGGCGAACACAAGCGAAACGATATAGTCCTTGATTTTCTCGTCCATGTAGACATCGCGCACCACGCCGCGCAGCCGGATGATATCTTCGGACGTAAGCCTCTTCTCCACCTGCGCCAACTCACCGCCGCTCATCCGTTCCAGGATCACCCTCTCCTCCTCGCGGGTGGGATAACCGACCCTGAGCTTGAACATGAACCGGTCGACCTGGGCCTCGGGCAGCGGGTATGTGCCCTCCTGCTCGATAGGGTTCTCGGTGGCCAGCACCAGAAAAGGGTTGGGAAGCTTGTAGGTGGATGTGCCGATCGTGACCTGACGCTCCTGCATGGCTTCCAGCAGAGCGCTCTGCACTTTGGCCGGAGCGCGGTTGATCTCGTCGGCCAGGACGATATTGGTGAACACCGGTCCCTTGCGCGGCTCGAAATCACCGGTCTTCTGGTTGTAGATCATCGTTCCCAGCAGGTCGGCAGGCAGGAGGTCCGGCGTGAACTGCAGCCGCCCGAAATCAGCCTCGATAACCCTGGCCAGGGTACGTACACTCAGTGTTTTGGCCAGTCCCGGCACTCCCTCGATCAGCACGTGCCCGTCACAGAGAATCCCCAGCAGCAGGCGTTCCACCATGTAACGCTGGCCGACGATAACCCGGCCGACTTCCTCCAGCACCCGCTCCACAACTTCGCTTTCCCGCCTGACCTGCTCGTTCAGCTCCTGGATCTGTTCGTTCATCTGTTACTCCATACAGTTGCGTTGCCGTTATCCGCCCGTCCATTTGCATAATTGCCACCAAAAGCTGAAAAGCAATCGCCAAACTATCCTGCCGGCACAGGCACGAAGCAGGTAACTTATTACTTTTTATAATCTTACGCAAGGCATTTTCGCACTTTTATCTCTCTGCCAGAGTGCAGCCATTTCATTTGAAGTAAAATTGCCCCATTTGGGGCAGGCAGGGGTAAAATAAAAAGACTGAGACGGGGTCATCTCAGTCTTTCAAAACTCAGCTTTTGCCTGCGGCCGAGGGTCAGAGCGTACCGGGTTCGTAGGTCTCCAACTCCTCGATAGTGAGCTGGAAATTAATGTAAATCCCGTCCTCGCCGCTTTCCTGCATCCGTTTCGCCGCCAGTTCCTTGAGCAGGGGCAGCCGGGCGTGGAACAGCTCGTAATTGCCGGGCTTGAGCACCTCGAGTATCCCCACCGCCACGTAGGAGCAAAGTTCGAGGTCATCGCTCATGTTCTGCAGCACATCCACGAACGTCTGCTCCACCCTGCCGGCATAGGCCGTATTGATAAACGACGCCAGCGTGATCGGCAGGCCCAGCCGTAGGTCGCGGTTCTGGGTCGTGTCCTGTATAATGCCGATCAGCACCGGAACGCTGGAGGTGTCGCCCAACTCTCCCAGCGCCCAGATCACGGTTTCGCGCAGGAGATAATCGTCGCTGGTGACCAGCATCCGGTTTAGCGAATCGACCGCACCACGGTCTTTCAGGTTGCCCAGTGCGCTGACTATCCCGATCCTCACACTGAGGTCCGCGTTATGGATATAGGGGTGAAGAAGCCGCGGGTTATTGAGGTTGTTGAACGTGCGGATCACCGAGTCGCGCTGGACCGAGGTGCCGGTGTGAAGGATCTGGACGCCCTCGGTGACCATCACCTTCTCCCCCTCCAGCACCGGGTCGGCTTTCTCGCCTCCGCCGCAACCGGAAATCAGCAGCATTGCGCTCAGAATACCCGGCAGCGCCGCTAAAGCAAATACACGCTTTCCACTCAGTATATGAAGAATTTTTGGCGCCTCGCGCATAGATTTCACCTCGTCGATACTTGATCGTTTAACCGTTCTCTATTTGAACAGCGGAAAGTCGAACCAGCCAAGCTCGAAAACTTCGCTCACGGCGGCGGCGGCCAGAATCACGACATATACCGCAAATACGACCAGGCCGATAGTTCCGCCGCGGCCCCCTGTTTGACTGTCTGTGTTCTGTCCGGTCATCGAATCTCCGTAGGTTTCGCTGGAAAATACATCAATTTTGCCCCAACCGCCAGACCACTCTGCCCTCAACGATTGTGACCACTGCCCGGCCGGTCACCCTGCGGCCGTGAAACGGCGTGTTACGGCTTTTGGAGTAAAACTCGTTTTTATCGATTGTCCACTCCGTTTCCAAATCCAGCACGGTCACATCCGCCTGGGAGCCCACCTTCAGGCTGCCGCCCGGAATCTTGAGCAATTCGGCCGGAGCGGTACTCATCCGGCGGACCAGGGTCGGGAAATCGAGCACGCCTCCCAGGACCAGTTCGGAATACGAGAGCGGGAACGAGGTCTCCAGGCCCAGAATACCGCTCGGGGCGTCGGCGAACGCGGCCTCTTTCTCATCGTAATGGTGCGGGGCGTGGTCGCTGGCGATACAGTCGATCGTACCGTCGGCCAGGCCCCGGCGCATCGCTTCCACATCGGCAGCCATGCGCAGCGGGGGAGCCATTTTAGCATTCGTATCGTAGTTGCCCACCGCTTCCTCGGTGAGCGTGAAATGGTGCGGTGTAACCTCGGCGGTGACTTTCACGCCCCCCTCGGCCTTGAACTGCCGGACGATTTCCACCGAGCGCGCGGCGGAGATATGGGCCACGTGGAAACGCGCTCCGGTCAGGCGCGCCAGCACGCAGTCGCGGTAGACAATCACTTCTTCGGCTTCGGTCGGGTTGCCGGCCAGACCCAGGCGAATGGCGGTTATCCCGGCGTTCATCACGCCCTTGCCCACCAGTTCGGGGTCCTCGCAGTGCTGCATCACCGGCACGTCGAAAATCAGCGAATAGGTCATCGCCTTGCGCATCACTTCGGCGCTGGACAGGCAGTGGCCGTCATCGGTGAACGCCACCGCTCCGGCGTCGAGCATCGATCCCATCTCCGCAAGGCTCTCGCCCTTGCTCTTCTTGGTGATCGAACCGATCGGGTAGACCCTGCTGTAGCCGGCGCGGATCGCCTCGCGAATGATATAGCCGACAGCTGCCTGGTTGTCGGTTACCGGATTGGTGTTAGGCATGGCGGCCACGGCGGTAAAACCGCCGGCTGCCGCGGCCAGGCACCCGGATTCCACCGTTTCCTCATCTTCCCTGCCGGGTTCCCGGAGATGGACGTGCATGTCGATCAGGCCCGGGACAACCGCCTTGCCCGCCGCATCGATGACCTCATCCGCCTCGGCGGGCTTGATCGATTTTCCGATTTCGGCCACCTTGCCGCTGTCAAGCAATATATCGAGCTTTTCATCCACGCCGTTGGCCGGATCGACAAGCCGGCCACCGCGGACCAACAGACGTTTCAATATCCACCTGCTTTCTTTGTGTGTCCTGATTAATCGCCCTGCTGACTTGCCGCATCGGCGGCCGCGGCCTGCTTGCCGCCGGCCAGCAGAAACAGCACGGCCATCCTGACCGCCACCCCGTTGGTGACCTGCTTGAGAATCACCTGGTGCTCACCGTCGGCCACGTCGGAATCGATTTCCACGCCCCGGTTCATCGGCCCCGGATGCAGGACCAGTACGTCGCGCCCGGCTTCTTCGAGCCGGCGGTTGGAGATTCCGTAGATGCGGTTGTACTCGCCGAGGGACGGGAACAGGTTGGACTGCATGCGCTCGAGCTGAATCCTCAGCACGTTGACAACGTCGACCTCCGAGAGCGCATCCTCGATCCGGGGGTAGATTTTCACTCCCAGCTCAGTCAGGCTGCGAGGCACGAGCGTGGGCGGGCCGCACACGCCGACCTCGGCGCCCATCTTTTTCAGGCCCCAGATATTGGAGCGGGCCACGCGGCTGTGGATCACATCACCCACAATCGCCACCTTGATCCCCTCCAGGCGGCCCAGGTGGTCGCGGATCGTCAGCATGTCCAGCAAGCCCTGGGTCGGGTGCTCGTGCCAGCCGTCGCCCGCGTTGATCACGTTGGAATCGATCCTCTCGGCCAGAAACGCCGGCGCTCCGCTGGCCGCGTGACGGATCACGACCATGTCGATTTTCATCGCTTCCAGGTTGCGCGCCATGTCCACCAGGGTTTCGCCTTTGCTCACGCTGCTGGTGGAGACATTGACATTTACCGTATCTGCGCTGAGCCTCTTTTCGGCGAATTCGAACGAGATCCGCGTGCGGGTGGAGGGCTCGAAAAACAGGTTGACAATCGTTTTGCCGCGCAGGACCGGTACTTTCTTGATCTGCCTTTCGCTGATCTCCTTGAAAGGCACGGCGGTATCGAGGATCATCCGGATTTCAGCGGATGAGAGTTCCTCGAGACCGAGCAGGTGCTTACGGGTGAATTGCATCTCGAGGCAGACCTCAGGGGGTAAAAATTATAGGTTTTAGCGAGCCGCCATAAACGAACAGCGCCCGGCCTCAACCGAGCGCTTTAATCCAGACTCCATCGGCACCGTCGACTTCGCTCACCCGCACGACAACGTCCTCATCCTTGCGGGTGGAAATTTCCCTGCCGGTAAAATCGGCCCTGATCGGCAGTTCCTGATGGCCGCGGTCGATCAGGACGGCCAGCATGATCGATGAGGGCCGGCCGAAATCCACGATAGCGTCCAGCGCGGCGCGGATGGTCCTTCCGGTGTAGAAAACATCATCGACCAGCACCACATTCATCCCGGTAATATCGGCGGGCAGGTCGGTGCTGCGCACAGTGGGCTGAACCGGGTTGTGACGGAGGTCGTCACGGTAGAGGGTGATATCGAGCTTGCCTGTCGGCACAACCGCGCCCTCGATATCGGAGATAATCGCCACCAGGCGCTCGGCCAGGTTGACTCCCCTGGTCTGGATTCCGACCACCAGCAGGTTTTCGGTCCCCTGGTTGCGCTCGACAATCTGGTTGGCGATCCTCCGCAGGGACCGCTCGACCATCCGGGCGTCCAGTACCTGCCGTTCTTCCTTTAGATCCTTGCCGCTCATAAACTATCCATTCCCCGTACGACGATATCCGAGTCGCAAAAAAACCTCTGACCGGCCCCGTATACCGGGCCGGCCAAAGGTTGCAACTGTCACAATCAGCCATCCATTAAAAACATACTCTTTTCGGACTGTAGTTGATTACTGGCTCTGCTCGTCAGCCGGCTTATTCTCCTGGGCTTCCTTGAATACCTCGATAGCTTTCTGCTGATTTCCGATCTTGCTGTAGCCCACACCCAGGTTGGAGAGGGTTATGTAGGTGCGCTCGCAGCCGTTGTCCAGCATGGTCTCGATTGTCTCGACAACCTGCGCCCAGTTTTCGAGGTTGATATAGGAGTAATAGAGCTGCTCACCGGCCTCGCAGTCCGACGGGTTATCATCCATTACGTACTCGTAGGCTTCCGCGGCGCGCTCAAGGTAATGGGTGGCCTGTTCGGAGTCCTTTTCGCCTTCGGCCTTGTTGCGGGTTTCGGAAACCCACATCTGGTAATAACAGCTTCCCGCGTTGAAATAGTCAGCCTCGGTCATCTCCGCACCCGCGTCCTCGAACAGTTCCTCGTAAAGCATGCCGGCGCTTTCGAAATCCTGCATACTCATGAAGATAGTGACCAGACGCTTCTTGGCGGTAATATCGAACGGGTTCTCCTCCAGATAGGCTTCATAGACCTCGATCGCCTCGTCGTAGCGGTCGGCCATGATATAAGCCTGGCCAAGATTCTTGACGAATTGCTCGTCTTCCGGATCCAGTTCGATAGCCCTCTGCAAGCTCTCGATCGCACCGTCGAAATACAGCCGGGCGCTGTCGGGCTGAGGCGGCTGGGCCTCCTGGAATGCCTCCGCCTGGCTGAGCATCGCCACGCCGAGATTGGCATGGCTTTCCTTGCGGTCGGAATTGACCCTGTTGGCGATCCGGAACTTGTTAATCGCCTCCGGATAGCGCTGCTGGTCGAGCAGGGCCTGTGCATCGCGTATGAACTGGGCCCAGTAATAGTCGCGCCATTTGTCGATTTCCTTGACCAGCTTGCGCTTGGGCTCGAGATCCAGGGCTTTGTTGAAATTTTCGCCGGCCTTATCCCAGTTGGCTATCCCGGCGTAGGCGCGGCCGAGGTAATAGAACAGTTCCGGGTCATCGGCGTACTTGTCCTTGTTTTTCTCGAGGACCTTGATCGCTGACTCGTATTTCTTGGCACTGAGCCTGACCCTGGCTCCCGTGACCACCGGGCTGGATGCCACGGTAAACATCCAGACACAGCTTACGGCCATGAAAATCAATAACTTGCGCATTTCTCCGTCCCAGTTGACGTTTTACGAATTGAAAGCCTTTTTGCCGCTTCATTCCCGGGTTTAGCAAAGCGGCTTTCTCGAATAATCATCAAGAAAAGGATTTTTTACAGGTTTTCACTCCCTGGTTTGCAAACCATAAAATAGGTTGCGTACTTTTTCCAGTCAAGATATTTCGTCTGATTCAACTCCCCCGGAGCAGTTTTACCCCATTTACGGTCTGCAACAGGTCTTTGAGCTTTTGACAGGCAATCCAGGGCTGTTTATTCATTTTTATCTCTCCCTGCTTTCGACGCTTCCAGCATACCCACGGGCAAGTTCAGCAGGGTCTCGAGATATTCGGCCGCTTCGGCGCCCTTCCCATAATACGCAACTTCCGCTTCATCATCACCCAGCGCGAGCAGTCCATTGCAGCAGCCCAGCAGCGCCGCCGGACTCGAGGTGCCGGCCAGGATTATCGCGCCACGGTTTCGCTGGCGGCTGATAAATTCGGCGACGGCCCGGGTGCGCACTCCGTCCATCCGCTCCAGCGGACTGTACAGGATCCAGCAAAGCGGCTGAGCCAGAGACTGGGAGGCCAGCAGCAGACAGCGGCGCTCGCCTTCGCCAAGCTCCCAGACCGAGTGGTTCAGCTTCCGAGAGAAATCGAGCCCGAACGGGATTTCCTCTCCGTGCCCGGTGTTGTCCCGCCTGCCCGCTTGAGCAGCGTAGAAAGCCAGCTGTTCTCCCACAGTCGTCCCTGCAAAGTATTCCCTGCCCGGCGGCGGCAGGACTGCAACCGATGGCAGGAAATTCGTCCGATATGTGCCATCCTGCTTCGCTACTTCGACCGTAAAGCGGCCGTCCGGACAGATTCCGGCCAAATTGTCCAGCAGCGGCCCCCAGATCTGCTCGTCCCTGGCCCAGACAATCACGGCATCGGCGGGAAAAACGGACAGGAGGAACTCGCCCTCATCGCGTTTATCCCGGAACCCGCTAACATTAATTTTATCGAAATCCGCGCCCATAAGTGCTCCGGAGTGCTCTGTGAAAAAAAATACTAAACCTTGACAAAATTATAACGATTATGTAATTATGGGCTTTGTATGCATTTGTAAGATCGCAGCCGGCTGCGGACCGTTGCGGCAAGTAAGTTGTGAAACTGATCAAATATTCAATTCATCAAGTTTGCAAACAATTGGTTTCTTAAGATAGATCGCACCTTTCACCGAACAGGAAGCCCCCCATGAAAGCTGTGTTCGCCGCTCTGCTCGCCGTTGGTCTGGCCGTCGGACTTGCATCGGCCGATGAGAAATCAGAGAAGGGAAGTTTTGGCGTGGTTATCAACCAGAACTTCGTATTTTTCTCCTATGTTTTGACCTATATCGGCGATAGCGAAACAGCCGAGGGGCATGTTGCATTCTTTCTCGAATTCAAGGATAACAAGGGTTACGATATCCCCAACGAGGTCGACGATACGGAAACGTACCTTAAAATCGGCGTCAAAAAGATTACGGGCAAAGCCGAACGCAAAAGCAGCGAGTCAGTAATGCTGCTGTTTCCCCTGGAAGACGGACAGAAACTCAAGGGCCGGGTAACCGTCTACACCAGGATTTTCGACAGCAAGTTGAAAAAACGCTTCCGCTTCTGATCTCCGCCCTTTCAATCAATATACGGTTTGCAGCGCCGGGACGCCACCAGCTCCCGGCGTTTCTGCTTGGAGAACCGATTGCCACCCCTTCCTACATTCCCTGCTCGCAGGATGTTCCCGAAATATTGCAGTAACGCTAAGCTAGGCCCGGGGATGAAAGTCGCGATGAACCTGACGGAGAGTGTCGCTGGAAAGGTGGGAGTAGATCTTGGTCGTGCTGATATCCGCGTGCCCTAACATCTCCTGGACAACCCGCAGGTCCGCGCCGTTTTCGACCAGATGCGTGGCGAATGAGTGACGGAACACGTGGGGATAAACCCGGCTTTCGATACCCGCGAGACGGGCGTATTTCTGCAGTATTTTCCAGATTCCCATCCTGGTGACCGGTCTGCCGCCGCGCCGGTTGAGAAAAACGCTCGCTCCGCCTCCGCCCTTGTCCAGCAGGGGGCGTTCGATTGCGATATATTCACCCAGAGCGGCCAGTGCCAGCTCACCGAGCGGGACAACCCGCTCCTTGCCGCCCTTGCCGAACACTATCACCAGCGCCTCGGTGAAGCGAATATCCTCCAGGCGCAGCCCAACGACTTCCGATACGCGCATCCCGGTGCCGTACATCAGCTCGATCAACGCCCTGTCGCGCAGCCCGCCGGCTTTCGCTGTATCTATTTCGTTCAGCATGGCCACGATTTCGTCCAGGGTCAGGACTTCGGGCAGCTTACGGCCGCGGCGGGGCAATTCCAGCTTACGGGCGGGATTCGACCGCACCACATCTTCGCCGCAGAGGAAACGGAAATAGAGACGAATGGAACTCAGCTTGCGCGACAGCGAACTGGCCGCCAGGCCGGTCTCGGCCAGCTCGTTCAGATAATCGGCTACGAGTGCGCGGTCGATATCCGCTGGCCCGCCTGCTCCCGCGCGCACAGCCTCAGCGGCAAAACAGGCCACATCGCGCGTGTAAGCGCCGATAGTGTTGGCCGCCAGGTTACGCTCGAACACCAGATAGTCCCCGAACTGCTCGAGCAGGAAAGTGCGTGGGACAGGCGGAGCGGAGCCGGCTGTATCGTTTTCGTCACTCATATCAGGAACGGGTTGTGCCGCTTCTCGATACCGATCGTCGTATCGCGGCCGTGGCCGGGGTAGACTATCGTATCATCCGGCAGCGTGAGCAGGTTTTCCCTGATTTTCGAGAGCAGCAAATCCTCATCGCAGCCGGGAAAATCGGTCCGGCCGACCGAACCCATGAACAGAGCGTCACCGGTAAAAACCACCCCGTGCCCGTGGAACGATACTCCTCCCGGGCTATGACCCGGCGTGTGGAGCACCTCCAGTTCGTGTCCGCCGAACTCAACCCGACCGCCAACCTCCAGGAAGCCATCGGCCGGCGGGCTGACAACCGGCAGGCCGTAGAACGCGCTCATGTTCAGCCGGGGGTCGGCCAGCAGGGGAGCCTCGTCCGGGTGGATCAGCAGCGGAACACCGAACCTTGTCCTTACCGCCCGGTTGGCGGCCACATGGTCGCCGTGGCCGTGGGTATTGAGGATATACTGCGGTTTTATCCGCCGGCTTTCGATTTCGGCGATAATCCTCGCCCCCTCGCCGCCGGGGTCGATCACCACGCCGGCGCCCGAGTCTTCGTCCCAGGCCAGGTAGCAGTTGGACTGCAGCGGATCAAGCTGAATCTTGCGCACTGCGAGCATCGCTTTTCCCATCGTTCAGAAAGTCCGCCACCTTGCGGGCCATCGCCTGCGAAAACCCTTTAACTCCCGACAGCTGCTCGACAGAGGCCCGGGCCACAGCCGCCGGCGAGCCGAATTCCTCCAGCAGCGCGGCTGTCCTGGACGGCCCTATTCCGGGGATCCGGTTGAGCTTTGAATCGAGCGTATTTTTGCTGCGGACCTTGCGATGGTATTCCACCGCGAAACGATGGGCCTCGTCGCGGACCCGCATCAGCATGCGCAGCGCCTCGCTGCGCCGGGAAAGACCGAACGGCTCCGGGTTTCCCGGCAGGTACAGCTCCTCCTCGCGCTTGGCCAGGGCTACAATCTGCGGCAGTTCCAGACCCGTTTCACTGATCGCCTCCACCGCCGCGCCAAGCTGGCCCTTGCCCCCGTCGATCACAACCAGGTGCGGGCATTCGATTTCACCACCGGCCACCCGGCTGAAATAGCGGCCCACGGCCTCCTTCATCATCGCAAAATCGTCCTGCCCGCTCTCACGGCGAATCCGGAACTTGCGGTATGCGCTCTTGAGCGGTTTGCCGTTCCGCGAACAGCTCATCGCGGCCACGGCGTGGCTGCCCTGGATCGTCGAGACGTCGAAACAGACGATCAGCCGTGGCAGGCGTTTGAGGCCCAGGGTTTTCTGCAGCTCAAGCAGGGCCTCGGGCACCCGCTGGCGCGCCTGCTCGCGGTGCATCACGACTTCCTCGAGCAGAAGGTGGCTGTTGCGCTCGGCCATCCGCACCAGCCGGACCTTGTCGCCCCGCTCGGGAACGTGAAGGCGCACCTTGCGCCCTGAACGCTGGCTCAGCCACTTTTCGTAGAGTCCCGCGTCCTCGATCCGGTGGCTGAGATAGACGGCGGGAGGGTATTCCCTGTCTCCCAGGTAGGTGTGGCCGATAAAGGCGTTGAGTACCTCTTCGGGCGGCTCTTGAAGGTTGTTGCGCAGGAGGCGGTGCTCGCTGCCCAGCATCTTTCCGCCGCGGATTTTGAACACCACCGCGCAGGCGTCGCGGCCGTCCACCGACAAGGCCACCACGTCTGCGTCCTCTCCCCCCGGCGCATCCATCCGCTGGCGCTGACTGACTTTCTCCACGGCCTTCAACTGGTCGCGGCAGCGCGCCGCCAGCTCGAAATCCAAGCCCTCGGACGCCGCTTTCATCTTGTGCCGCAGCCTGTCGGCGATCGGCTCGGTGCGGCCTTCCAGGAACTGGATCACCTCGGCCACCATCTCAGCGTAGTCTGCTTCCGTAATATGTCCGTGGCAGGGGGCCGAGCAATGCCCCAGGTGGAAGTTCAGGCACTCGCGCGCACCGCGCTGCTCGGGCAGCTTGTGACGGCAGGTGCGCAGGGGGAACACCTTGCCCAACACCTCCAGGGTGGTGCGCAGGGCGCCGGCATCGGTGTACGGCCCGAAATAGCGCGAACCGTCGTTGCTGTACTTGCGGGTGACAAACGCGCGCGGGAACGGCTCGGCCGTGGTAACCTTGAGAAAGGGATAGCGCTTGTCGTCCTTGAGGTCGACGTTGTAGCGCGGACGGTGTTCCTTGATCAGGTTGCACTCCAGCAGCAGGGCCTCGATCTCGCTGTCAGTGACAAGATAGTCGAACGTGGCGATCCGGCTCACCATCGCGGCCACCTTGGGATTGGCCGGAGTTCCCCGGAAATAACTGCGGACCCTGTTGGCCAGTTTCTTGGCTTTGCCGACATAAATAATCTTCCCCGCCTCGTCGCGCATCATGTACACGCCCGGCCGCATGGGCAGAGTGGACAGTTTCTGCTCGACAGCGGATTCGCTCCCGCATTTTGCGTTTTGCCCGGCCATCAACAGTTCCCGGCAGCTGCCATGTAAAAATACGTACTTTCCACCCGGCGAAAAAATGACCCGGCAGGAAAAATACAAAAAATCCGCTGATATCTCAAATTATTACACGCGGCGGGAGAGTCAGTTGCCGACAGGCAAGGCGCCGGGAGTCAGTTGTCGCAAGCGGTTGCCGACCTTGGCGTTAAGCTGCTCCGAGCCGCCTCCGCCGGAGAGGAAAGAACGGTAGTGGCGGGCGGCGAGCGAAAGCTGGCCGGTCTGCTCGAAAAGGAGGGCGAGATTGTAGTGGGCCGCCGCGTATCCCGGATCGACAGCCAGCGCCTTGCGGAAACTCTGCTCGGCCTGCTCGGCCCTGTTCAGCCTGCGATAAATCAGGCCCATGTTGTTCAGCGCATCCAGGTTGCCCGGCTCCAGATCGACCGCCCTGTCGGCCTGCTCGAACGCCAGTTCATACTGGCCGCCGTGGTAATAGGCCACGGCCATATTGTTGCGGGCTTTACTGTAATTCGGATCGATCAGCAGCGCTTTCTGCAGTACGGAAACAGCTTTTTCATATTCACCGATCTGGTTGTAGAGCACACCCATATTACTGTAAACTTCGGCGTTATGCGGGGAAAGACGGATCACTTCAGCGTATTCGCTCAACGCCTCGCGGACATCGCCCTTGCGCTGGAAATAGACAGCCATGTTGAAATGGTAGATATCCTCGCGAAGGCGCTTGTCCTGCTCGCCCTTGTGGACAATCGAACTCGGAGATCGAGGGAGCGGCGGCGCGGGAACAGCGTTATCCGGCACCGATCCTGACATCTGCCCGGCCTCCGGAGCGTCCGGCAGGAAAGTCAACTCACTTCCGGCGCTTTCCGCACCCGCGTTTTCAGCGGATGCGTCTTCCGGTACAGCGGCCGATGCCTGGTCTGAACCGGCTTCCGGGACCGGCGGGACAGCCGGATCAGCCGCATCGCCACCAGGCGCTTCCTCTGCATCCGCCGCCGCTTTTTCAGTTGCGTCCTCGCCCTCTTCGGCCGCCCGCGACGGCTCTCCAGCCTGAGGCTCGGCCGGCTGTGAACCCGGCTGAGATGCGGATAGCTGCTCGCCGGTTGCCGAGACGCCGCCCCGGGTCATCCCCGGCAGGTAGACACTATTTACGTAGTAGATCACAGCGGCGAACGCCACCAGCACGGTGGCGAAAATCGCCGCGATCCTCACTTTGCGCTGCTGCCAGATTTTCGGTTTTCCGGAGGGCTTCGCGGTCTTTTTGGCCCTGGATGCCGGGGCTGCCTTGGCCGCGGGTCCGGCGCTCACCACGGGCGGGACGGTCACCGGCTTGGCCCTGGGAGCGGGAGCAGCCGGCTGAGCCTGGGCCGCCGCTTTGGGCTGCCCCGCGTCCTTAGCCTTGCCCAGCTCGAACGGCGGCGGTGTATCGCCACCCGTGCGGCCCTTACGCTGTGCCTTTTTCAATGCTTCGGCTATGATACTCATCGCAACCGCGCGCCCCGAGTTGTGATTTAATTAAACGGCCAGTAACCGAGCCGCTCGACCAGAGTCCCGCTCAAGCCCGCCTCGTCGATCCTGTCACCGAGAAATGCGGCCTGGTCCCGGTTTTCAAATGCCCCGGCATACAGCCGCCAGGTGTTGTTCCGTTCCTCTTTATGCAGCGCCAGCACGTAGAATGGAATCCGCCAGCGGCGCATGTACTCGCCGCCTCTCTGCTCGGCGCTGGCCCGGTCACCGAAATCACCCAAGTTATAAGCCAGCGAGGTTTCTACCACACGGGCTCTGCCCTGGCGCAGGATTCCGCGCTCCTCGAGCCTGCCCAGTTCGGTCCGGCTCGCATCGCTGGAGGGAAACCCGCCGTAGAACAGCCTGTACCACCGTCCCCCAAGCTGCGCCACGTGGAGCGGCACCACGAACAGTTCACGCTCCAGTCCCTGCTCATCGAACAGGCGTGCCTGCTCCAGCGCATCTTCCAGACTGCGGAATGCTCCCAACTGCAACGAAAACGCAAGCCTGACCGCCGGGACCTCCGGCGAGCGCTGAACCGCATTGGTCTCGATACCTTCACGCTGCGGCGAGGGTGCCGCGGTCGTTGTGCCGGCAGGAGCGCCGCCGTTTCGTTTTGCGATATTCCAGGTCAGCAAAGAGGCGGCCACAATCAGTGCGACCATGGCCAGGCCAATTATAACGGTTTTAAGGGGACCGGACAGGCCGCTTTTTTTGCGCTCCCAGGGTTGCTCCACCGCTTCATCGGGACGATGTTCCCCGGCTGCCCCGGCCAAATCCTCCTCGACTTCCCCCGCGGGAGCTTTGTCCTGAAGCTGCGGTTGTTCGATTTTCGGGGCCGGACCGGCCTCCATGTTACCTTCCAGCGACTCCCGGCAACGCAAGACGGTATTGCCATCCAGCTTGCGGGCCTGGTCGACATAGCCGGCCAGCAGGCAACGCTCGCAGATCAGGTTGACCAGCCGGGGTACGCCGCGGGAATAGTCGTAAAGCTGCTGGAACGCATCCTCGCTGAACGTGACCGAACTGTTGGAACCGGCTACGAACAGCCGGTGCTCGATATAGCGCTTGGTCTCCTCGAACCTCAGCGGGTTCAACTGGTAGCGGATCGCGATCCGCTGGTTCAGCTGACGCAGCGCAGTGCTTTCGAGCTTGCGCTTGAGTTCGAGCTGGCCCACCAGGACAATCTGCAGCAGCTTCTGCTTGGTTGTTTCCAGGTTCGAGAGGATCCTGACCTGCTCGAGCACCTCGAGCGACAGGTTCTGCGCCTCGTCGATAATCAGGACCGCGTTGCCCCCCTGCTCCACCAGTTCCAGCAGGTAGGCGTTCAGACGGTCGATAAGCTCTTTTTTGGTCGGACGTTCGGCTGCGGGCTGCTGGACTTTTTCCAGGATGTTGCGCAGCACCCGTTCACCAGGCATCAGCGGATTGAGTTCCAGGGCGTTCTGAGTTTCCTCATCCAGGCTGTCGAACACTTTGCGGCTGGACTTTTCCCCGCCGCCGTCGGCTGCCACGACCCGCTTGATCCCGAGGGCGAAATCCTCGACAACGGCTTCCAGGAGTTCCTGTTCGCTGAGCAGCGGGTTCAGAATCAGGGCGGTAGCGACATTATCGTCCAGGCGATCCAGCAGTTCCCGGCAGATAGTTGTTTTGCCGGTGCCGATATCTCCCGCGATCAGGATAAACCCCTCCCGCTCCTGGATCCCGTAAGTCATGTGGTCCAGGGCCTGGCGATGGCTGTCGCTGAGGAAGAGAAACCGGGGGTCGGGTGTCAGGGAAAACGGTTTCTCCTGGAGTCCGTAAAAGTCGAGGTACATAGGCCCCTGTACGCATCCGTCGGCCCCGGTTTAGCGCGGGGAACCGGGCTTAGTTACTCCTGAATTCACCACTGGAAACACGGTAGCTTTTAGCCACTTCCTTGTAGCGAGTCAGTTGTCCGGCTTCGCTGGTCAGCTCGCTTGAAGTCCGGCTGAAATTGATATATGGCGTAAGCAGGATCACCAGCTCCACTTTCTGGCGATCCACGCTGACCTGGCGAAACAGGTTCCCCAGCAACGGGAGCTTGGAGAGAACGGGAATTTCTTTGACGCTTTCGCTTTCCCGTTCCTGGATCAGACCGGCCAGGATAATCGTCTGGCCGTGGCGGACCCTGGCCACCGTGTCGAGTTCGCGGATGTCGGTTATCGGGCTGGTGCTGAGCCCGTCCGGGCTGACGGCCACCGCGGCTATCGAGGTTATCGAGGGCCGGATCGCCATGATGATAGTCCCGTCATCGCCAATCTGCGGGGTCAGATTCAGCACCACACCTGTCGGCTGCTGAATCGGAACATAGTTGATTACCGCCTGAGTGGCCGGGCTGGTGGCAGTGGCCGGCTGGCCCGGAGTCTCCTTGCGCTGGAAAAATGTCTCGTTGCGGGCGATCCTGATAACCGCGGGCTGGTTGTTCAGCGTGCTGACCTGCGGGCTTTGCAGGATATTGATCTTGCCGTGCTTGGAGAGGGCGGTCAGGATGGCGCTGACATTGTCGTTGGATACGCCGATCTGGAATTCGCGGGACGAGGGGCTGAGCGCCTGCGAGGCCAGTGCACCGCCGACCAGCCCGCCGCCCAGGCTCGAAACCCCGGTAACGTTGGGAATCACCGACCAGTCCAGCCCGGCTTCGTAAGAATCGTTCAGGTTGATTTCCACGAACCGGGCCTCGATCAGCACCTGACGATGCAGGCTGGCTTCCATCGCCGTCAGAAACGCTTCGGCGTTCTCCAGCACCTCGCGTGTGGCCGTAATCTGGATTACGCCGCTGTTGGGTTCCACGACGAGCCGATGGCCGGTTAAGGGATCGTTGCCGGCGTAGCTGCCCTCGGCGGTGATCTGCCCGGTGAGCTGAGTGCCAAGTCCCAGCACGATTTCCATCAAGCTGTTACGGATATCCGACCAGAGGTTGACGATATTCTGGGTCTGGAGCTGCGTATTACTCTGCGGGATCAGGCTTCCGCCCGCCTCACCGCTTAGTCCGGTGATATTCATCTGGCCAATCAACTGACGGGCGACGTTGAGATAGTCAACGGTGAACACCCTGGTTTCCAGGCCCGGCAGATCGACGTACAAAAAGTTCTCCTCGAGCCGGTAGTCGTAGCCGCGGAGATCCAGAGCGATCTCCAGAAACTTGTGAAATGTGACATCGCGCAGGCTTATCGTAATCGAGTCGGTGATCTGGGGATCGAGCACGAGGTTGTAGCCCAGCATGTCGCACATCGACTGCAGGGTTTCGCTCAAATTCGCAGCATCCAGATTGATATCAAACACGTTCTCGGCGCGGTTGAATGAATAATCCGCGGGCTTTTCCTGCTCGAGTTGGGGAAGAACCAGCTCCTCGAGTCCCTGCTGCTCCGGCTCATCCTGCAGGCTGATCCTCGCCGGGACGCCGGCATTGGAATCGGGGGCGGTTCTGCGCACGGTCTGACGGCGGCATGACATCGAACTGAGCAGAATCAGCAGGCACAGGGATATGAATGAAATTACCCTGACGGTCATCCTGCGAGTCAATAAATCAACCAGTCGTGTAGGCATCGGGACAGCTCCGGTCTCGGGATTTCGTTTCATCGCTGTTAGGCCGCATGTCTGCGGCGTCAGTACATCTTTAAACATTGAGTGGACGCAAGAAACGAACCATATCATTAAAGGCCCTAACTGTCTGCAACAGGTAAAATACCGGCATTTTATTCCTTGCGGACGGGAAATAATTGCCCGCGCTCACCCGGCCGCTGGCGAATAATAGCTTCTGATCACCATCTGGACGTTGATCAGCGGCAGGCTTCGGTTAACCTCGAGCGAAACAACCTCGATCAATCTGTCGGCCAGTTTCAGGCCGTCCACGTAACCTTTCAGCCCCGCGTAGTCGCACTCGAAATTGAGCTGAATGTCAAAACCACGGCGCGGGATACCATCAGTCGCGTAAGTCGTATCTGTGCCGGCAAGTTCCTGGCGGGTAAAGTTCTGGAGTTCGCGCCCGACCGCCAGCCGTGAAAGAAGGGCGTACAATCCGCTCATCTGTTTGGCGGCGGGCAATCTCCTGTGAATTTGCTCCTCCAGCCTGCGCCACTCCTCACGCTCCTCGGCTATCGGCGGATCGTAATAATTCATCTGGCGGACAAGCTGTTCGATCCTGGCCCGGTTGGCGGCCGGCTGCTTCCTGTATTCAGAAATTTTTTCCAACTCCGGCCTGTACAAACCGAACCACGCCGCGGCGAAGATGAACAGAATCGCCAGCGGCAGGATTACCTTACGCACTCCACTTGGTAAAGTCATGCCCGGCTCCTCAGGACGGCAGTTCGCAATTTACTTTGAATCTCAAGACGTACCTGCCGCCTTCGTTACTGGAAGAAATTTCCGGCTCGGCTACTTCGAGGAACAGCCCTGAAGCTGTCAACTTGCCATAGAAGGTATTGAACGTACTGTCACTGTCGGCTATTCCCAACCCATCGACCTGCCCGTAGATTTCCGCTACTCTGACCGTATCGCCTTTGACTGCCAGGCGCTGGAGCGTTATTTCAGGGGGCAGGATATGGCTGAGCGCTATCAGCAGCTCATCTGTCGAGCCCTGCCCAAGCTCGAAGCCGGCCAGGAAAGCGCGGCGTTTTTCGGCCAGGTTACGCTGAGTTGTCACGACAGCGATATCATCCAGCTTGGCGGTCATCTCAGCGATCACTTTCTCCTCGTTGTTCTGGGCCAGCAGTTCCTCGAGTTCCACCCGGCTGCCGCGGATCATCAGGTATCCCACACTCAGCACTATCAGCAGGATAACCGCTGCGGCGATCGTGATCACCTTTTGAGCCCGCTCCCTGTAGCGGTTGATATACGCTTCGGGGACAAAATTCAGCTTGCCGTCCCGCAGGCTCTGCATGGCCGCGCCGACAGGCAGGCACAGCGAGGGAAAAATCCGTCCCAGCTTGGCTGCCCTGTCGCCCATGTGAGTTGTGTCAAAAGCCTCCATCGGCGAGAAGATCACGCCCTCGATTCCGAGGTTCTGCTCGAACGCCTCCGCCATCTCCTCGAGGTTGAACGCCTCGCCGCTGAGCACGGCCGAGGTGACCCCCTCGCCGCGAAACCGCTGCTTGAAATAAAGCAAGCTGCGGTTGACCTCGGTAAGCAGCTTGTCCTGGTCGGCCATGTAACGGGCGCTGGCGAACTTGCGCTTTGCGGTAAGCGGCTGGCTTTGCTCCTGCTGCTGTTCCTCTTTGTTCAGCACGGTCTGGAACTCACGGGAAAACACCCACATGCCCTTGTTGGCGATTACCAGATAGCTCCTGTCGCGCTCCAGGTGCACTGCCGCCGTTATCGCGCCGGCGTATTTCTCACCCATCAGACCCATCGAAGCGATCAGCGACATCGGCACGGTGGTGATCAGTTCCGTGTCCAGACCGCAATGCTCCATCAGCTTGATAATCCGCTGGGAGCTTTCGCGGTAAATCACTCCCACCAGTACGTCGGTCTTGCGGCCTTTCTTCACACTGCGTTCGTACCAGTAGTCGAAGGCGACATCACCCGGCGAGGCGTCAGGCACGATCTTTTTCAGCTCACGGCGCACCAGGCCGTTCATTTCGTTTTTGGCCAGGACGGGGAGATTAATCTGCCGCAGCTCGGTGCCCTGGTCGTAGACAGTGGCGTGGGCAATCCGGGCGGTCATCTCTTTCTCGCACATCAGCCCCACGACCTGATCGGCGGCCTCGGCCGTGTCGTCCATCAGCGGATCGATAGCCGAGAAGTTCATGATCCTGGGAGTGGAGCCGCTGCGGTCGATCTCCACTATCCGGAAGATATCTCCGGCCAGCTGAATCCCGATCACCAGTTTTCCCGTGCGGCGATAGAGACCCAATTGTTCGAGGACAGATGCCGGGGAAAATTTCTTTTTACCCCTGACGTTCTGGATGTCCTTGGCGTCACTCAACTCTGACCACCCTCCTCAGTCAGTTTTTCCGCATCCGGATGGAAACTCCGCTGTCGCCTTCCCTGTTGCGGATTGTCAGCGTTCTGCGCCTGCTCCCCTGCTCGAGCACGACCGTGGATTCGGTTATTTCCACCAACAGTTCCTGGCCGATCAGCTCGCCCTCCCGGTAAGCCTTGCCGCCGATCAAGGCCACGTAGTCGCCGCTGATATTATCCTTCAGAAGCGCCGATAATTTGAGAACGGGCGGCGGAGACAGGTCGGCCAGTGTTGGTTGTTCAACCACCAGTTCGCCCCTGGCGATCTTCCCGATCTCCTCGGGTGTGAGAAACGGGTTGCGGCCGATCGTGTCCGGCAGGTCCATTTTCGGTCCCGCAGTCTCCCGCAGGCTCTCATCCGCATTACTGTCTGCGCTTGCCGCAACCTGCATCTGCTGCTCGATCGCCGCGATTTCCGGGTTCGGTGGCGGACGGACCGCCTGGACCTGGGGCTGGGTCCCGGCCGACTGCTGCTTGAAGTAGTTGACCCAGTTCCAGCCGCCGAACACCACGCCGATCAGCGCCAGGGCGGCAAAAATGATGTATTTTGTACGCATATGGCTTAGAAGAACCCGGTAATAGTAAAAGGTGCGCTGTCGGAGGCACCGCCAGGATTTGTAATAATCAGGTCACGAATTACGGTTGTGAATGTAAAGCCGCAGTCCACGCGCACCATCACTTCGGTGGAACTGGTGAACGATATCTGGTCCACAGTCAGGGGGCTGCCGCTTGTCGAGGCGCTGAACCCGCTCAGGAAGTTCGATCCAGTCACCGTGATCCACACATTGTTCCTATTGTATCTCTCGCTGTTCGGATTGATCGAGCTGATATTGGGCACAATCTGGTTGACCGTAAAGGTGGCCTCATCAAATTTAGCATCCGTATTCGTCAGCCTCACCGTTCCCGCCCCGGTGGCGGCGGAGCCGGGGATGGTGATATTTACATCGACCTGAGTGCTGTTGACAAATGTCGTATTGTTAACAGTGATATTACCGTTACTGAACGTGACTGTCGGACCTGTCAGAAAATTCTGCCCCTGGAGAGTAACGGTCAGGTTCGTTTCCCCCTGGTCAGCGTTATCCGGCGATACCAGTGAGATCAGCGGCGAGGGGTTCGCGCCGCCGACCAGAACCTCGAACATGCTGGAGCCCGTGCCGGAGCCGCCGTCGGGATTGGTAACGGTCACGTTGCGATAACCTGTCGCCGCAGAACCCGAAATATCCACATATACCGTGAGCTGCGCAGCGCTCACGAAAGTAGCGGGAATAGTGTTAACCGTGATTCCGGTCCCGCTGAATGACACTGTGGCGCCGTCCACGAAATAAGCTCCGTCGATAGTCAGCAGCAGGCCGTTATCGCCCTGGCTGCCGTAACTCGGGGTGATCGCGGTTACCTGCGGCGAGGTTGTGCCCGGCAGCTGGCCCACAGTCGGGTCCAGCGAGTCGGCGTCGATCGCGTTCGGGGTGCCGTCACCATCGATATCGGGGTCCATACTGTCAGGGATCCCGTCGCCATCCAGGTCCTCTTTCCGGTCAGGTATTCCGTTGCCGTTAAGGTCCGTGTCGAGCCTCGTCATGTAGGCACTGTCCGAGAACTCTATCTGCGAACTGGTCGTGGCCCCGGGCAGGATGGTGACTACCTCCCGTTGGGTGGTGCCGGCTCCCAGGCTGGCGGTAACCGTCAGCACGTGCTTGCCCTGGTGCACGAACGACGGCAGTTCGAACTGCTGGTCTGTGGAATTGAACGTCATGGCCATATTGTCGGCGGTACCATCGTTGGCATACGCCAAACCGGCGGTAACCTGGTCGATGGCGGCATCGGTAATCAGCCGCCCGTTGATATATACCTGGACCTCGAGATCCCCCTTAAAAGAACTGAGCGGGTTGTCAGGATAAGAAATATCATCCCCGGTTCCGCTATTATCTGTCCCATCGGGACCGTAGCTGCGGATCCTGATCGGGCTGGTGTCAATTACATACGAGTTGGCATACACATCGGTGAACTTGGCTCCGCCTGCAAACGACAAATACGGCCCGTTCCATTCGCCGCCCAAACCGATGCCGTCGAGCAGTTCCTCGACAGAATCAGGCAGCACGCCCATGTCGCCGACGAAACCGAAATAATCCTCGTTGGCATCGCCCATCGAGGCCTCGTAGATCGCTTGCAGATCATCGAATATTCTCTCGTAGCGTGCCTGGTCGAGCTTGTTGAACATCACGGGCACAATTGCTGCGGCCAAAACAGCCATAATCGTAACCGCAACAATAATCTCGATCAGGCTGAAGCCCGGAGTGCAACAGGCTGTCTTGCTATTTTTGCAGCTCACCTACCCACCTCCTGTAGAGACAGCATCGGCAGGATAATCGACAGCACGACGAACAGAATTACGATACCGAGGGTGATAATAATCACGCTTTCCAGCGCGGTGAACAGCCGTTTGATAGTCTGGGGGACTTCCCTGTCGTAATACTGGCTCACTTTCTGCAAGGTTTCCTCGAGGTTACCGGTAGCCTCGCCGATCGAGACCATCCGGGTCACCATCGACGGGAACTCTCCGCTTTCGCGCAACGCCCCGGCGATCGACTGGCCCGTGCCCACCTGCAACCTGGCCCGGTGAACCACCTCGGCCAGCACGGCGTTGCCCACCAGCCGCTCAACCACCTCCAGGGCCTGCATGATATTCACACCCGCACCGAAGAGAGACGCCAGGTAATGGGAAAACCTGCTGAGGGCGATCTTGCGCAGCAGTTCGCCAAAAATCGGAACCTTCAACTTCATCCTGTCGATAGCCATCCGCCCCTGGGGCGTGCGGTTGGCCGCCCTGTAGGTAAAAAAGCCCGCAACCGCCCCGAAGATAATCAGCCACCAGAAGCTCTGGAAAAAACTGCTGATCGCGATCACGACCCTGGTCGGCAGCGGCAACGGGATATTGAAACTGTCGAACACGGTCAGGAACCGGGGCAGCACGAAGGTGAACATGATACCTATCAGGCCCATCACCGCCACCACGACGATAACCGGGTAGGTGGTCGCCTGCTTGATCGTGCCGACCAGTTCCTCCTGCCACTCCAGGAAGCCCACCAGTTCCTTGAGCACTTCGTCCACCCGGCCGGTGGACTCACCGCTGCGCAGGATAGCGACATACAGCTCGCCGAACACATCCGGGTAGGCCGCGAACGAATCCGAAATACTGCTGCCTTCCTGGATGGCGATTTTAATTCCCGAGATAACGTCCCTGAAATAACCGTTCTCGGTATCTTCGACCATATCGTCCAGGCCCTGCAGGATCGGCACGCCGGCGCCGAGGACAGTCGAGAGGTGGACCGTGAAGGTGATCAAATCTCCGCGCTTGACTTTTGAACGCACGACACGCCTGCCGCCCCGTGCTCCGCCACCACCCGGGCCCGCGTTTTTAGTGGTTTCCGCTGCGTCGATCAGGAACAGATTCTGCCCGTCAAGCGCAGCTTCGAGAGCATCCTCGGTTTCGGCGATCATCACGCCCTTGACTGTCTTGCCTGAATCGTTGGTTGCCTTGTACTCGAACGTGGGCATAAACTTGCCTGTCCTTTACCGGTAAAACCGTCGCTCAGCTGCCCGTGTAGGTTACCCGCAGTACTTCTTCGATACTCGTCTGCCCGTTGACCGCTTTGATCAACGCGTCGTGGAACAACGTAGCCATGCCCTCCTCGATTGCTGCTTTCTTAATCTCGGGACCGTCGACCCGCTCGAGGATCATGTTTTCGATTTTCTGGGTCACGGACAGGACTTCATAGATCGCGCAGCGGCCCTGGTAACCGGTTCCGGAGCAGTTGTCGCATCCGCTTCCCCGGTAAAACGTGTACTTGCCCGTCTTACTCTTGAGCCCCAATTTCTCCAGGTCGTCCTCGGTCGGCTCGTAGACAGTTTTGCAGTCCATGCAGATTTTACGGATCAGCCGCTGGGCCAGCACGCAGATCACCGAGCTGGAGACCAGAAACGACTCGATCCCCATGTCAATCAGCCGAGGGAACGAGCCGGCCGAGTCATTAGTGTGCAATGTGCTGAACACCAGGTGGCCGGTCAGGGCGGCCTGGATGGCGATCTCGGCGGTTTCCGCATCGCGAATCTCTCCGACCAGGATGATATCCGGATCCTGGCGCAGAATCGAGCGCATACCCGCGGCGTAAGTAAAGCCGGCCTTTACGTTTATCTGTCCCTGGCGAATCAGCGGAATCTCGTATTCCACCGGGTCTTCGAGGGTTATAATTTTTCGGTCGGAGTTGTTCAGGTAGGTCAGGGCGCTGTAGAGCGTTGTCGTCTTGCCGCTGCCGGTAGGTCCGGTTACCAGGATTATCCCGCTGGTGCGGGAGATCGCTTTTTTAAATCGCTCCAGGTTTTTGGGCGTAAAGCCCAACCTGTCAAGGCCCAGGATAACCTTGGCCTTGTCCAGCAGCCTCATCACCACGTTTTCCCCGGTGACTGTGGGGAAAGTAGAGACACGAAGGTCGATCTGGCGCTTGCCCATGAAAAAGCGGAACCGGCCGTCCTGGGGCAGACGGCTCTCGGCGATATTCAGGTTGCTCATCACCTTGATCCGCGCTGTCAGGGCTTGCTGGAGCGATTTGGGAAGCGCCGGGCCCTGGTGCAGAATGCCGTCCACCCGGTACCGGGTGCGGATCGTGTTGGTATCCGGCTCGAAATGAATGTCGGTGCATTCGCTTTTGATCCCCTTGATCAGCAACTGGTCCACCAGTTTGACCAGCGGAGACTCCGACTCCTCGGTGAGATCGCCCTCGGATTCCCCCGCCCGCTCTGTCTGCAGCGCCAGCTGCTCGATCCGCTCGTCGTCTTTGCCGGCCCCGAGGTAAAAAATTTCGATTGCAGCCAGGATATCGCTTTCGGTGGCCTGGACCACCTCGATAAACTTGCCGGTACGCTGCTGGAGTTGATCGGTCAGCATCACGTCGAAAGTATTGTCCATGGCCACGGTCAGGGTATCGCCGTCGAGCTTGATCGGCACCAGCTTGTTGCTCTTGGCGTATTCCTGGTCAATCAGGTTAATCGCGGCCTGGTCCACCTTGCGCTTGTCCAGATCCATCATCTCCACGCCGGCCTGCCTGGCCACCACGCTGGAGATATCCTCTTCGCCGCAGAAGCCCAGGCTGACCAGCACCTCTCCCAGCCTGCTGCCCGTTCGGCTCTGTTCCTTGACTGCGATCTGCAACTGATCCTGACTGATCAGGCCCATCGATACCAGCATTTCGCCAAGCGGTTGCGTGGACTGCATGGCCATCTCGCGTACCCCCCGGTGTCATTTTAGGCTGGAACGGCAACCGGAACGCCCCGTCAACTCCTGCAACTGTTTGCTAACCAGCCTGTAACGGTTTTCCCGCTTTATACTGCTGAATTTCTGCTAACTGCAAGAATAATGCTTGGTTCCAAATGCTTGAATTATAATATCATCCCCGCCATATTTAATCAAGCCAAATATCCAGAAAAACCGGGCAAAAGCTTGACATACTAAGGGCTTGCGCTTATACTCCTTCTGAATTGACCGGGCAGCCCGCCTCTGGCGGGATAATACCGCACGTCACCACCCTTCCCGGGGTCCGAGATGGCCGAGTCAACTGGAACCACAGACAGTTCCCCTGATCTAAGTGTCATAATCCCGATGTACAATGAAAGCGATAACGTCGGCCGAACTATCGATTCGGTACGCTCCACCCTGCGCGCGGCCGGTGAGCGTTTCGAGGTTATCTGTGTCGATGACGGGAGCAGCGATAACACGCGTGCCGAGCTCGAACGGATCGCGGGAGAACACGGCGATGTCCGGGTGGTGTCCTACGTGCCGAACAGGGGACGCGGCCATGCCCTGCGAACAGGATTTTCGCAGGCGCGGGGGAAGTATCTCGTCAGCGTGGACGCCGACCTGAGTTACAGCCCGGACCAGATTCTCAACTTACTGAACAGGCTGCGCCAGCCGGACAGGCCGGATATCGTGATCGGCAGCCCGTACATGCCGGGGGGGAGAACCGAGGGCGTCAGACCCGTGAGGCTGTTCATCAGCCGCTGCGCCAATATCCTGCTGCGCCAGGCAATGGGCCGCCGTTACTATACGGTGACCGGGATCTTCCGCGGCTACCGGCGCGAGGCCCTTGACTGCTTTGAGCTCTACAGCGACAG